>CALEIO010000029.1 GCA_937875885.1 uncultured Clostridia bacterium
GTAAGATCTGCTTCTTTTATTTTGTCGCAATCTCTGCCCGATTTTGTACCGCACAGAGTAAGTGCTTTGCGATACTCTTCGGGGAAAAAGCAAAGGGAGAAAGTGTCTTCTTTCTGGGTGAATTCGTAGGTGTAGCGGCAGGGTCGGATGAATGTGAAAGCAACATTTTTATTCCACAGCACACCCAGTCCACCCCAGGAAGCTGTCATTGTGTTGAAGCTTTCCTCGTTGCCTGCAGTAATCAGCATCCACTCTTTGCCGATTTTTGTAAAGGGGTTGAGATTCAGCTCGCAAGGGTTGATTTCTTTCAGATTGTTCATATCAATACCTCCGTATAGTTATCTGTATGTTGCATAGTTTCAGTAAATTCCGCTGACTGTGACTTCTCCCGAGGTTATCTGTTCAAGCCCCGCTTCGGTGTGAGCAATAAGAGAGCCGTCGGGTGCAATTCCTACAGCAATTCCGCTTTTGTTTTTGAAGGAGATTTCTCTGCCGATGTTTACACATAGATTTGTATATTCGTCAGATGTCTTTGCAGACAATTCGCCTTTGGTTTCTTCCAGAATTTCTATTATGGATTCTGCGATTTTCACAGCTGTTTCATAGGGGTCAAAGCTGTTGCCTGTGAGAGCTTTCAGCGAGGTTGCTTTGTGTGTAATGTCAGCAGGGAAGCTTATATTGTTAAGGTTAATGCCTATGCCGATTACAGCTGCTTTTTGTGTGCTTTCGCAGAGTATTCCGCAGAGCTTTTTGTTTTCGTGAACAAGGTCATTAGGCCATTTGATTTTTGCATCTGTAATACCCATACATTTTAAGGCGCGGTGAATTCCAAGAGCACTCAACAAGGTGACACAAGGCTTGAAAGGGAAGGGGACAATCAGACTCATACAAAGGGTTTCTCCCGGAGTGCTGTACCAGTTTCGGTCAAATCTTCCTCTGCCTGCAGTTTGCTTTTCTGTATAAATCAGAGTGTATGGCATTAAAGGCTCCCCTTTTTTCAGGAGAGCCTTGGCGTATGTGTTGGTTGATTCAGTTTCTGTTAGTCTGATTGTATCAAAAGAAAATTTCATTATACTAATCTTTTCTTTGCAATGATAAGAGGCTTGCAGATAGCAGTGCCTACAATGATGTTTACTGCGATTTCAATGAGTCCGTTTGTGCCTGCAAAAAGTGCAAACAGAGCAAATACGCTGTCAATAGCTACACCCACAATCTCGCCGATGTTGTTTCCGAAGAAAAGCCACATAGAGCCCAGGAAAAGAACAGTGTTG
>CALEIO010000030.1 GCA_937875885.1 uncultured Clostridia bacterium
CGGTACACTCCCCACAGAGCGCGAGGCAGGCGAGTTTGACGAGGACCTGATTGCAACATCCCTTGCACTCAAAGAAAACGTTGACGCTTACATCGAGAAAACTCAGATCAACAATGCTCTGGCCGAGATCTTCAAGGTTGTTTCCCGTGCTAACAAGTACATTGATGAAACCACTCCCTGGGTGCTTGGCAAAGACGAAACAAAGAAAGCACGTCTTGCTACAGTACTCTATAATCTCCTTGAATCCATCCGTATTGCTTCAACTCTCCTCTCTGCATTTATGCCCACAACTATGCCCAAGGTATTTGAGCAGATTGGCGCAACAGAGTGTGCAACCTACGATAACGCTGACAAGTGGGATGTACTGCCTGCAGACGTAACTGTTTGCCGTGGCGAGGTACTCTTCCCCAGAATTGACGTTGACAAGGAAATTGAAGAGCTTAACGCAATTATCGAGAAAAACGTAGCTGCTGCTCAGGCTGCAGAAAACAAAGAAAAGGTTGACTACACAGGCATTGCAAAAATCGGCATTGAGGACTTTGCAAAAGTTGACCTGAGAGTTGCTCAGATTATCGAGTGTGAGCCTGTTAAAAAGGCAAAGAAACTTCTCAAGCTCACTCTCAACGACGGCTCCGGTGTTAACCGCACAGTTGCATCCGGCATTGCTCTTTACTACAAGCCCGACGAGCTCATTGGCAAGAAGGTTATCCTTGTGCAGAACCTGAACCCTGCAACTCTTTGCGGAGTTGAAAGCCACGGTATGATTCTTGCCGCTGACACAGACGACACAGTTAAGGTTATCTTTGTTGACGGTATGGAAAACGGCGCAAAGATTCACTGATAAACCACAGCTATGAGTGATTTTTATAACATTTTTGATGCTCATGCACACTACGATGACAGCAAGTTCTCTGAAGACAGAGATGAGGTCATTGGGGCAATAGAGAAAAACGGCGTGTGTGGCATTGTTAACGCTTCTGTTGACATTCCCACAGCTAAAACTGTTTTTAGCTATACCCAGAAGCACCCCATAATCTACGGTGCAGTCGGCATACACCCAGAGAACATCAAGGACCTGCCCGAGGATTATCTTGAGCAGCTTGCAAAGCTCTACACAGAGAACAAGAAGATTGTTGCTATCGGCGAGATTGGTCTTGACTACTACTGGGATATTCCCAAAGAGCCCCAGCAGAAAATTTTCGGCGAGCAGCTTGCTCTTGTAAATGAGCTTAATGCTCCTGTTGTTATTCACGACAGAGAAGCTCACGGTGATACCCTTGAATTTCTGAAGAAATACCAACCAAAAAACGCCCTCTTGCATTGCTACTCGGGCTCGGCAGAATTCCTCAAAGAAATTCTTCGCCTTGACTGCTTCATAAGCCTTGGCGGTACTGTTACCTTCAAGAATGCACGACACTCTGTGGAGGTTGCATCGGTTGTCCCTCTGGACAGACTTCTGCTTGAAACAGATGCCCCCTACCTTTCCCCTGTACCTTTCCGCGGCAAGCGTAATCAGAGCGATTACATCATCTACACCGCTACAAAGATTGCAGAGCTTCGGGGAATGAGTGTGCAGGAGATACTTGACATCACCTGTGAGAACGCAAAACGATTCTACAGAATTTAATATTTCTACACACAAAAAGCAGGAGCTGTATCGAACAACTCCTGCTTATTTTTTATCTTATATCAAAGCTCTTTGAGGTAGTCTGTAATTTCCTCAAACTTCATACTGTGGCTGGCTTTTACCAGCACTGTGTCGCCTATTGTGAGCATCTCGTACATCTCAAGCTTTGCTTCCTCGACGGTCTGGAACCATTCGCAGTCAATGTGGGGTCTTGCTTCTTTGTAAATGCTCAAAGCAAGCTCGCCAATGGCAATTACCAGGTCGAGCTTCTTTTCCACAGCAAATCTGCCGATTTCCTTGTGAAGCTCCTCTTCTGTCTTGCCAAGTTCTTTCATATCACCGAGGATTGCCACACGTCTGCCTGCAAAACCTGAAAGGGTTTCGATGGACGCTTTCATTGATGCGGGGTTTGCATTGTAGCAATCGTCAATGATTGTAAGCTTTTCGGTTTTTACTACATTCTGTCTGCTGCCTGTTGGCTTGTATTCAGAGATTCCCTTTGCAATCTCCTCGCTTGAGAGTCCGAAGTATTTGCCCACCGCAGTAGCACAAAGTGCATTTGAAACCATATGCTTACCAAGGGCAAAAACAGTTGCATCAAACTCTCCCTCTGCATATTTAACGGTGAAAGATGTTCTGTCCTCGTTGTTTGTTTTGATGCTGTAAGCTGTGTAGTCACAACCCTCGCTCAGACCAAAGGTGAAAGGCTTTCTGCCCTTTACAGTTTCGATAGCACCCAGCTTGTCATCGTCAAAGCACAGCACAGCCGCGCCATCAGGATTCATAAACTCAAACATCTCGGTCTTTGCCTTGCACACACCATCTCTGTCACCAAGGCACTCCAGATGACAGTTGCCGATATTTGTAAGCACACACACGTCGGGCTTTACAATCTGTGCAAGCACACTCATCTCGCCGAAATCGGAAATTCCCATTTCAATAACCGCAATCTGATGCTCCTCTTCAAGGGCAAACAATGTAAGGGGTACACCCAGGTCGTTGTTGAAATTACCCTGTGTTTTGTGCACAGAGAATTTCTGTGATAGCACAGAAGCAATCATTTCTTTGGTTGTGGTTTTTCCCACAGAGCCTGAAATTCCGATAAAAGGAATATCGAATGTAAGTCTGTAAGCTGTTGCAATATCTATGAGCGCCTGCTTTGTATTTTCCACCAGAATGTGGGGTGAATTATCTGCAGGGCTTTTCTCGCACAAGGCACACACAGCGCCTGCTTCTATGCACTGGGCAATAAAGTTATGTCCGTCCACCCTCTCTCCCACAATTGCCGCAAAAAGAGAATTCTTCTTTACCTTTCTGCTGTCTGTCACAATGGAGGAAAGCTCCTGTGAGAGCAAATCAAGCTCTCCGAAATATGTACCTTTGCAGGCATCAAGCGCCTGCTTCAGAGTAAAACTTTTCATACTCTGCACCTTCCCAAAACTCAAATTTATTCGCCGATAATCTTAATGAGAGCGTGCTTGTTTCTTTTGCCGTCAAGCTCATAATAGAAAATCTGCTCCCAAGTGCCAAAGTCAAGACGTCCGTTTGTAATGGCACACACAACCTCGCGGCCCATAATGGTACGCTTGAGGTGAGCATCTGCATTGTCCTCAAAGCCATTGTGGTCATACTGACTGTAGGGCTTTTCGGGTGCAAGTTTTTCGAGCCATCGCTCATAGTCACGGTGCAGACCCGACTCGTCATCGTTGATAAAAACTGATGCTGTAATGTTCATAGCATTCACAAGCACAAGTCCTTCTTTAACTCCGCTTTCATCAATAGCCGCCTGCACGTCCCTTGTAATATTCACGAGCCCGCGTCTTTTGGGCACATTGAACCACAGCTCTTTTCTGAAACTTTTCATACTGCTACCTCTTTAGAACATATAGCCATCGTGGCCCCAGAACTCGGTTTCTGAAAATTTAACGTAAATTCTGCTAGAGGGAATTGAAAGCTCACGCTCCAGAATCTCGCAGATTTTTGCTGTAAGCTTTTCGTAAGAAGCCTTGGGTGCAGAGTGCAGAAGTGCAACCTCTACGAAAGCGGCATCCTCATCGTTTGAGCCTGCAAACCAAAGACGGCAGTTCTCTTCAAAATTAAGCATAAGATATGCTTCGGGTTTGCCGATAAGTGAGAGGGCTTTTCCAAGCTCTGTTTTGAGCACAACTTCTTTCTCGTGAGTGATTTCGGTTGTAACCATAGTGTTGATAAAAGGCATAGTAAAACCTCCGATTGATATTTTAGTAGTACATACATTATACCATTGTACTCCCCTCAGTGCAAGAAAAAAGCCGAAGCCCCGCCCTGCTCAAAGGCATATACTCAAGAATATTCCCATATTTTATATCCACGGCAGGAATTTTTGCAACAAATCTACAATTTTACGCCAAGATGTTTACATTTGCGTTTTACTGAGTTATAATATCAATGTATTATTTTAATTATTGGAGGAATTCTAATATGGCACTTGTAAATGCAAAAGAAATGCTTACAAAAGCAAAGGCTGGCCACTATGCAGTTGGTCAGTTCAACATCAACAACCTTGAATGGACAAAATCTATTCTTCTTACAGCACAGGAAATGAATT
>CALEIO010000031.1 GCA_937875885.1 uncultured Clostridia bacterium
GGATAGTATATCTTCTTTGAATACATGTTAGATGAGAAGAAATGATTTGACAGGTGTGTTTTACCCTGTGATTCTTCTGATATATGTGCTATAATGTACTTGATAATATTGAATCTGATAAGACAAAATATAAAGAGGAACAGAGGTATGAAAAAAATTTGTTTTGTAACGACTGTTCCGGGAACTTTACAGTCGTTTGTGCTTCCTACTGTAAAGCAGATGCACGAAAGCGGTGAATTTGATATTTCTTTTAAAATTTCCATAACCTGAACGCTGGTTTCGGTATCGAGAGCACCTGTGGGCTCATCTGCAAGAAGGATATCGGGATTGTTAACAAGTGCACGTGCAATAGCAACTCTCTGCATCTGTCCGCCCGAAAGCTGATTGGGACGCTTATGAAGCTGGTCACCCAGTCCAACTTTCTGAAGAGCCTGCTTTGCTCTGAGTCTGCGCTCTTTTCGCTTTACACCTGAAATTGTAAGGGCAATCTCAACGTTTGAAAGTATGGACTGGTGCTCTATCAGATTGTAACTCTGAAAAACAAAACCGATTGTATGATTGCGATAAGAATCCCAATCCCTGTCCTTATACTTCTTTGTAGAAATTCCGTTGATAATCAGGTCACCGCTATCGTATCTGTCAAGACCTCCAATGATATTGAGAAGTGTTGTTTTGCCGGATCCCGAAGGGCCAAGGATAGACACAAACTCATTATCACGAAGATTAAGGGACACTTCATCAAGAGCCGTTTGCTTGAGTGACCCTGTCTGATATCGCTTACTTATATTATTGATCTGAAGCATATATACCTCCCATTGTATTTTCTTAAACAATTATATCGTAATATATAAAATTATTAATCACAAAGTTTATATTAAACTATAAACTAACTGTAAATTTATGCTATACACATTAATTATACCACCACAAAATGGCGAATACAATCAAATATACAGAGAAAAAGAGGGTAAGATTAAACTTACCCTCAAAAACGCACTATATTAATTGCAGGAGTTCTGATGTTTGCCGCATCCGCAGGAGGCAGAGGATTCACAACCGTAGTCCCCTACATTGGGAGGAAAGAACTCACTTGTGGGGAAATCAAGCCTTGAGAAAACTTCGCAAGGATTATCCGAGGAGTTTGTGCACTCTTTCTCGGGAATGCAGAAATCATAAGAAGGCACAAGCATCTGTACATTGCGCTCGATCTGAACAATTGAGAACATACCCAATGTCACAAATACACATCTGGATGCAGTGGTTATAAACTCGCCCCCAAAGCACTGACAGATTCTGTCAGGAATTCTGCAAGGAGGATTCACAAGTGATACACAGTCACACATCTTTGCAGAAAGTGCTATTGGTTTTGCCACCTGAACAGATGCTACAGGAAGATTCTTGTGCATACAATTCTGGATATCCAAATCATCTACGGAGTAGCGGCTTGAGAACACTTTTACGCTGCCTTCGCTGCCGAAAAGAATAACTTTCTTATTAAATATGGACAAACCTTCTACCTGAACGGGATTTGTACCCGGTGTGCGGAAAACATCCAATGTAACGCTGAAAAAGAAGGTCATATCTACTGAATAAAAGCCTTTGTGGAAAGGAACAGGCTCCATATCTGTCAGCACAGAAATAACGTCAGCCTCTTTTATTCTGACGCTTACTGCTGTATCAATTATACATTGATCTTTCTCGGTAAAATAAACCTTAAGGTCGTTGAGACAATCCTTATCTCCACAGCTGTCATAAACACGAAGTGCATCGATGCAGACAGACTGAGAGCAGTTGCTTGTGGTATTAGCCGCAGAGGTGTTGCAGTCTGCGGAGCTGTTGAATTCTGCCATAGAACTACCTCCAAAAGATATTATCTTTGCCATATACCTTAAGACTCCTCAGTCCACCAGGCACTATGACTTACTGTATAATATGCTAAAAGCTTTATTCCGTTACGCAAAACAGAGCACAACCGAAGCTGTGCTCTGTATAAATTAAGTATTATCAGATTTTTTCCATTTTGCAGAAGTTTGCCATAAGCGTCTTTGTGCCGACTTTATCGAAAGAAACTTCAAGCATAGTATCGTTACCCATTTTCTCTGCGCTGATAATCATACCCTTTCCGAATACCTTATGGAAGACATTATCTCCAACAGTAAACGAAGAATTTGAAGTTGAAGAACCTGATGTGGGTGTAACAGTTTTTTTGTTCTGCAATGCAAAGGGATCGAACTTTCTGGCTGATGAGTCTGAATGTTCAACCTGTGCAATATAAGGATTAGGACGCTTTACACCTGTACGCTCAAGATATTCGTCTGAAATCTCCTCGCAAAAACGAGAAAGATTGTTGTGCTGGGTTGAACCGAAAAGCATTCTGCTCTGTGCATGCAGAAGATAAAGCTTTTTCTTTGCTCGGGTGATACCAACATAAGCAAGACGATGCTCCTCGTTGAGCTGGTCGGGATCATAAGCCGACTGGAACGAGGGGAATATTCCCTCTTCCATACCCGCAATGAACACCAGAGGAAACTCCAGACCCTTGGAGCTGTGGAGTGTCATCATTGTTACTGCATCTGCACCTGCATCCAGATTATCAAGGTCTGTCTGCAATGCAATTTCCTCAAGGAAAGCAGAAAGTGTTGCTTCCTCTGCATAGTCCTCCTGGAAGTTGATAATATTAGACATAAGCTCATCTACGTTCTCGATTCGCTCATCTGCATTTTCTTTCTCGGATTTAAGGAAGCTCTTATAATCTGTATGCTCAAGCACCAGATCATAAAGCTCTGCAACAGTATAGTCACCGGAATTTGCAGCTTCGATAAGTCCATCCATCATCTGTGCAAAGGAAGAAAGCTTTGCAGATGCACGTGAAAGTTCGGGATAATCCCCTGCTCTTCTGATGATTTCATACATACTCTCACCCAGAGCTTGGGCAATACTTTCAATCTTCTGAACAGTAGTGTCACCGATTGCACGCTTGGGCTTGTTGATAATTCTTGAAAGACGAACACCATCGCTGGGGTTATTGATAACCTGAAGATATGCAAGCATATCCTTGATTTCTTCTCTGTCAAGGAAGCGGTGTCCACCAACGATTCTGTGAGGAATTCCTGAACGGCTGAGGGCGTTTTCAATGGCATTTGACTGTGCATTCATTCTGTAAAGCACGGCAATATCTCCGAAAGATGCACCCTGTGCTACTTTCTCAAGGATTGTTCGGGCAATGAACATACCCTCTTCTCTTTCATCATAAGCAGTGTGAAGAGTTACTTTCTCACCCTCCTCATTCTGTGTCCAGAGGGTTTTGCCCTTTCTCTGCTTGTTGTTAACAATAACATCATTTGCTGCTGCAAGAATTGTCTTGGTGCTTCTGTAATTCTGCTCAAGTCTGATTACCTGTGCACTTGCAAAAGTATGCTCAAAAGAAAGAATGTTTTCGATTGTAGCACCTCTGAAACGATAGATACTCTGGTCATCGTCACCCACAACACAAAGGTTACGACTCTTTGCAGCAAGCATACTTACAAACTTATACTGCACACGGTTAGTATCCTGATACTCGTCCACCATAATATATCTGAACTGGTTCTGATACATTGCAAGAACATCTGGACAAGTCTCAAAAAGACGAACTGTATTGAGAAGCATATCGTCAAAATCCATAGCATTGGAATTTTTGAGATGTGTCTGATACTGGGCATAAGCACGAGCTATGCTGATTTTTCTGCTATCGAACTTATCTGATGCTTCCTTTGCCATTTCCTCGGGAGTCTGCATCTCATCCTTTGCGGCAGAAATTGCAGAAAGAACCTGTCTGTGACCAAGAATCTTTTCATCAATATTCATAGATTTGAGGATATCCCTCATAACCTTGCGCTGATCGTCTGTATCGTAAATTGTAAAGTGAGATGTATAGCCTATACGGTCTGCAAATCTGCGCAGAATTCGGGCGCAGACAGAGTGGAAAGTTGCCGCCCAGATGTCGGCACCACTCTCGGGAACGCTCAGACAGATTCGCTCTTTGAGTTCTCTTGCTGCCTTGTTTGTAAAGGTGATGGCAAGAATCTGCCAGGGGTTACACAAACCGCAACGAAGAATATAAGAAATACGGTTTACAAGCACAGTTGTTTTACCGGAGCCTGCACCTGCAAGAATAAGCAGAGGGCCTTCTGTACAGAAGACTGCCTGCTGCTGCATATCGTTCATTCGTGAATAATCTTTCTTTATGCTTTCGATATCCATAATCTGTTCCTCATCTGATATAAAATATACTGTTAATTGTATCATACAAAAGGAAAAGCCGCAACTACGTTCAAAGAAAAAAGAACATAGTTGCGGTGATATTTTTTGACTTAATTAAAGAATGAATTATAGTGTGCTGATACTGTGTCAAAATCATCTGTCATAATCAGACATACAAAATTACCATTTTGCTCAACAGAGCACTCATTTACAATCGCAAGGAGATCTGCTGAATAGCTTGCACAAAGATCTCTCTGTGAGTGATATCTGACATCCAAAGCGTCATAAACACGCTTTGCAGCGTCACTGTCCACTGCTTCAACAAAAATGAATTCTGTAATATCTGTGGCAGAATTCAGTGTGGTTTCAGCAGCAAACTGCTTTACATCTGCAGGTGCAATATTGTAATAAAGCTCTAGAGTATCTTTATCCTCAATTGTGAGCATATCCGACTCGGCAACATCGAACTCTGCATTTACAGAGGATAAAACATCAGAAAGAATAACATCTTTTGGTGCACTCTGACCACATGCGAAAAGTGCAAAAACCATAATCAGACAAATTAACACAGAAATAACAGAAACAGATTTTCTCATACATATTCCCCCTGATAAATAGATTATAAATATTATAATCCTATGCCAAAAGAATGTCAATTTATGAATAAAAAAGAAATCTCCAAGATTCATTATCTTGGAGATTGATGTAAAGGTAACGCAAGATTGATACAAGAAAGACTTATACTTTGAGACAGCGAATAATGTCTTGCACGGGTTTCAAAATTATGACTGATTTGTAAAAAGGTTTCAAAATCATATTACATAACCTTGAAAAAGTATTCCGTTATAGATTCAGGAGTTTCTTTCATATCATTTTTTATCCACCAACGTATTGCTTCCACAAAGGTTGATACGATGTGGTTTTTCCAAAAAGGTAACGGAATGTTTTTGTCCCTTTTTGATTCAAATAAAGCAAGCTGTTCTTCTACAAGAATTTCAATGTTAGAACGGAAATATCTTAAAAACAATTCATTGTTTTGAGAAGATAACAATGTTAAGATATTGTTATCGTTTTTCTGTAAGTGTTGTAATAAATGCAAAAAAACAGACTCGGAGCATTCGCACTCAAAAATGTGCTTATGATCGTGCCCACTATTGTTTTCAGTATCAAAAATATGGCAAAATAATTCCTCGCAAAATTCTTTTAGCAAAAAATCTTTGGTTTCAAAGTGAGAGTAAAATGTAGCCCTACCAACATCAGCATTGCCGATAATTTCACCAACGGTTATTTGATTAAAATCTTTTTTTGAAAGCAGTTCTGTAAACGCTTTGAAAATTGCTTCCCGTGTTTTTCTTTGTCTTCTATCCATATTGGTTCTCCGTACAATTTTTAAGATTTGTTCAATAATGAATAAATCAGTAATATCGTATGTTGAAATCAAAATCGATTCTGATACAATTATTACCGAACAATATGTTCAATAACAAACTTATTGTATCAGAAATGAATATGTTAGTCAACGGGAGGATTTTATGAAAACAGAACGTAATATTTTAATAGCTTTTATACTTAATTTATCATTTTCAATATTTGAATTTATTGGTGGTATTTTTACCGGTAGTGTAGCGATAACCTCTGATGCTATCCACGATATTGGCGATACGACAAGTATTGGCATATCCTACTTTTTAGAGAAAAAAAGCAAGAAACAACCTGATGAAAAATACACTTTTGGGTACGCAAGGTATTCAATTATCGGCGGATTTATAACCACACTAATTCTTTTAATAGGTTCAGTAGTTATGATGTATAATGCTATTAATAGAATTATCAACCCTGCCGAAATTTATTATAACGGAATGATCTTCTTTGCTGTTGTAGGCGTTATTGTAAACTTCTGTGCAGCTTTTTTCACTCGTGAGGGCGATTCGCTTAATCAGAAAGCAGTCAACCTACACATGCTTGAGGATGTGCTCGGTTGGATTGTTGTATTAGTTGGCGCTGTTGTAATGAGGTTCACCAATTTTGCTCTTATCGATCCAATTATGTCTATCGGAGTATCTCTCTTTATCTTTGTCAATGCAATCAAAAAACTAAAAGATGTTGCGGATTTATTCCTTGAGAAAACACCGCACAATATTGATGTAACAGAAATCAAAGAACATATAGCGGAAATAGATGGAATTATTGATGTTCATCATATCCATGTTTGGAGCATGGACGGACATCACCATTATGCCACTATGCATATCGTCACAGACCAAGACCCTCACACCATAAAAGACACAGTCAGAAATGAGCTTAAAGACCACGGCATTGTACACGCCACCATTGAAACCGAAAGCACCTCCGAGCTTGATGAGCGTCTTCTCACCACCCCTGCCGTTGCTCTTGAAAGAAGCCATGCATACACCGTTA
>CALEIO010000032.1 GCA_937875885.1 uncultured Clostridia bacterium
GAAACCAAGCTTGAAACCGACAAGCGTCACATCCGCCGCAAGATGGAAACCGTAAAGGAGCAGCTCCGAGATGTGGAAAACCACAGAAATGAGCTCAGAAGAAGACGTGAGAAAAACTCTGTAATCACAGTTGCAATAGTTGGCTATACAAACGCAGGCAAATCCACCCTGATGAACTATCTGACCGAGGCGGGTGTACTGGAAGAAGACAAGCTTTTTGCTACGCTTGACCCCACCTCCCGTGCTCTTAAGCTACCCTCGGGTGTTACCGTTATGCTCATCGATACAGTAGGTTTTGTGCGCCGTCTGCCCCATCACCTGGTAGAAGCTTTCAAATCTACTCTTGAAGAAGCCGCACAGGCAGACATCATTCTGAATGTGTGCGACATAAGCTCTCCCGAAGCACATCTGCATCTGGAGGTTACCCGTGAATTGCTGAAGGATTTAGGTTGCGGAGATACTCCCATTGTGTCTGTTCTCAACAAGTGCGACCTGCTTGAGCATCACTTTGACGAGCCCGACTTCGGCTCCAGCGTAAAGATTTCTGCCACCACAGGCGAGGGCATTGAAAGACTCCTTGCGGCTATCGAAGAAAATCTTCCCGTAAGAGTTAAAAAGGTGAAGATGCTGGTGCCCTTCTCTGAAGCAGGACTCATTGCACAAATCCGCAAAACAGCCACTCTGGAAAGTGAAGAATACACCGCCGAGGGCATTCTTGCCGAGGCTATTATAGACGAAAAGTTCTGGCACAAGGTGCGGGACTACGTTATTGAAGACTGACAAAACCAAAGGAGACAAAACCTATGGATATCAAAGTCGGCGACAGACTTGAAATGAAAAAACCCCACCCCTGCGGCTGCAAAACCTTCAAGGTTAACCGCATTGGTATGGACTTCAAAATCCTCTGCGAGGGTTGCGGACACGAGGTGCTCATCCCCCGCTCAAAAGCAGAGAAGAACATCCGCAGAATCTTAAGCGAAGAAAACTGACCCTGTCTGCGGACCTGCTGACTGCCCACACAAACCGGTGGCCTTAAACTCTCCCAAAAGGACTGAATGTATTGTTCGAAAAAATTGAGATATTCGTAAAACGACACGACGAGCTCAACAAGATGCTCTATGACCCTGCGGTTGCCTGTGACAATGACAGATATACCGCAATTATGAAAGAGATTCACTCCATTGAGCCTATTGTGAACACATACAAAGAATACAAAACTGCAAAGCAGACCATTGAGGATTCCCTTGTGCTCCTCGGTGACTCCTCTGTCGACGAAGAGCTGAAAGCTATGGCTCAGGAGGAGCTGGACGAAGCAAAGCGCACAGTGCCTGTTCTTGAGCAGGAATTGCGCATTCTGCTGCTGCCCAAGGACCCCAACGATGATAAGAACGTTATTGTGGAAATCCGTGCAGGCGCAGGTGGCGAGGAAGCCGCTCTCTTCTGCGCTGTGCTCTACAGAATGTACACAATGTACGCTGAATTTTCCGGCTACACTCCCGACCTTATCAACCTTTCGGAAACAGGTCTTGGAGGACTCAAGGAGGTTTCTTTCACCCTGGAGGGTATGGGGGCATACTCACGCTTCAAGTACGAAAGCGGAGTTCACCGTGTTCAGCGTGTGCCCGAAACCGAGTCAGGCGGCAGAATCCACACCTCCACAGTTACTGTTGCAGTACTGCCCGAAGCCGAGGATGTTGACGTAGAAATCAACCCCGCTGACCTTAAAATTGACACTTTCCGTTCATCAGGCGCAGGCGGACAGCACATCAACAAAACCTCCTCTGCAATCCGAATCACCCACCTGCCCACAGGCACTGTTGTTGAGTGTCAGGACGAAAGAAGCCAGTACAAAAATAAAGACAAAGCTATGAAAGTTCTCCGCTCCCGTTTACTCAGCGCCGAACAGGAAAAGCAGTCGGGTGCCATTGCCGCTGACAGAAAAGCACAGGTTGGCACAGGTGACCGCTCCGAGAGAATCAGAACATATAACTATCGTGAAAACCGAGTTACCGACCACAGAATCGGACTCACACTCTATCAGCTGGACAGCATTTTAAGCGGCGGACTAGATGCAGTTATCGACCCCCTCATTGCCGCTGACAGAGCAGAGAAACTCAAAGAAAGTATGGATAATTGAGATGAACACAAAAATCCTCACAACCTCCAAGGAGGATATATCTGCCGCAGGAGAAATACTCCGTAACGGCGGACTTGTGGCTATTCCCACAGAAACTGTCTACGGACTTGGCGGTAATGCACTTGATCTGAAGTGCGCCGGGAATCACCTGCAAACGAATGGGGCTCTTGGCACGCTCGTCAATGAGCAGGGCGCAACGCTCGAAACAGGAAATGGTGGAGGCAAGGTTGACCTGAACGCGGGTCTTGAATTCCTTGGGCAGGCTCTTTTTATAGTCGATGTACTCTCCGTCCACGTAGCGGGAGAAGAAGTAGAAGTCATCAAAGGCG
>CALEIO010000033.1 GCA_937875885.1 uncultured Clostridia bacterium
ATGACACTTGCTCTTGCTATGGGCGCTGACTTCATTATGCTTGGCAGATATTTTGCAAGATTTGACGAGAGTCCCACGGCTAAATTGAACCTCAACGGAAACTACGTTAAGGAATATTGGGGCGAGGGCTCTAACCGTGCACGTAACTGGCAGAGATATGACCTTGGCGGCAAGACAAAGCTTTCTTTCGAAGAGGGTGTTGACTCTTACGTAACCTACGCAGGTCCCCTTAAGGATAACGTAGCAAAGAGTCTTTACAAGGTTAAGTCCACAATGTGCAACTGCGGTGTTACAAACATCCCCGACCTGCAGAAGAATGCAAAGCTCACAGTAGTTTCCGCTACATCTATCGTAGAGGGCGGCTACCACGACGTTATGCTCAAATCCGGTCAGTCCAACTGATTGCACATAAATAAAAAATAAAATCAGCTCCCGTGAGAAAATCACGGGAGCTTTTTTGTTTGATGTTGCGGTCTGCAGACTTTTCTGCCGAAAAAAGCCAAAAAGAAAAAGCCTGAGTTGTGTAATACTCAGGCTTTGTTTGTGTTCGTTGTGTTTTATACTGTGAACATCAGTCTGCCGTAGGAGGGGTAGGGCCAGTAGTCGGCAGAGGTGAGCTGCTCCATCTCGTCAGAAACTTTGCGGAGCTTGTTCATTACTGTAAGCACCTCGTCGCAGTACATTCTGGAGATTGTCAGAGCGTCACCCTTAAGGCTTCTTACCTTGTCTTCTGCCTTCTGGAGTTCTTCTACATATTCGTCGAATTCCTCAAGAAGTGCAGAGAGCTTTTTGATGAGCTTAAGCTCTGCATTTACGGGGATGTCTGCATTGAGTTTCTTCTTGTTAAGTACAGACTTTGAAAGGTCGCCCACAAACTGAGAAACAGCAGGGAAGATGTCCTTTCTTGCCATATCCAGCATTGTAAGAGCCTCAATGTTGATGGTCTTGGAGTAGCTTTCAAGCTGAATTTCGCAACGAGCGCGGATTTCGTCAGCGTTGAAAATTTTATTCTTCTCAAAAAGAATTACGTTCTTCTCATCAGAGTAATGCTGCATAGCTTCGGGCATTGTTCTCAGGTTCATAAGACCACGTGCCTCTGCTTCGTGCAGCCACTCCTCGGCATAGTTGTTGCCGTTAAAGATAATGCGGTGGTGATTCTTGTAAACATCACCGATAATCTTGTTGATGTCAGCAGCAAGGTCGGAGGAATTCTCCAGAATATCTGCAAATTCAGAAAGCTGCTGTGCAACAATGGTGTTGATCATAATGTTGGGACAAGCAATGTTGAGAGCAGAGCCAAGGCTTCGGAACTCAAACTTGTTACCTGTGAAAGCAATGGGAGATGTACGGTTACGGTCTGTTGTGTCGCGCTTGAACTCGGGCAGAACGTCAACACCCATAGTCATCTTTGCCTTCTTGACTGCTTCGTACTCCTTGCCGTTTGCAACTGCGCTGAGGATATCCTCAAGCTCTTCGCCCAGGAAGATAGACATAATTGCAGGGGGAGCTTCGTGTGCGCCAAGACGGTGGTCGTTGCCTGCTGTAGCAACAGAGATTCTCAACAGATCCTGGTACTCATCAACAGCCTTGATAACTGCGCTGAGGAAAAGCAGGAACTGTTTGTTTTCAAAGGGCTTTTTACCGGGCTTGAACAGGTTTTCGCCAGTGTTTGTGGAGAGAGCCCAGTTGTTGTGCTTACCGGAGCCGTTTACACCCTCGAAGGGCTTTTCGTGGAGCAAACATACCAAATTGTGTTTGGCTGCGCACTTTTTCATTACCTGCATCGTAAGCTGATTAGAATCACACGCACTGTTTGCGCTGGAATAGATCGGTGCCAGCTCGTGCTGACAGGGTGCGGCTTCGTTGTGCTTTGTTTTGGAGAGGATGCCTAAACGCCAAAGCTGCTCGTCCAGATCCCGCATAAAGCTGCTGACCCGGTTACGGATCGTGCCGAAATAATGGTCATCCAACTCCTGCCCTTTAGGAGGCAGTGCACCAAAGAGTGTACGGCCGGTCAGGCGGAGATCTTCTCTTTGGGCATATAAATCTCTGGGGAGCAGAAAATACTCCTGTTCTGCGCCTACACAGGCGTTTACACGCTTGGTCTGGGTGTCGCCAAAGAGCCGCAGGATTCGAACCGCTTCCCTGGAAACCTCATCGATGGAGCGCAGCAACGGTGTTTTCATATCCAGCGCCGCGCCGGTATAAGAGAAGAAACAGGTGGGAATATACAAACTTCCGTCTTTTACAAATGCAAAAGCAGTAGGATTACATGTTGGTGCTTATTATTATGTAGGTAGTGGATGTGTAAGTTCAAATGATGGATTAGCAGATGCAGTAAATTGTGATGAATTAAGAGTATTACATGGAAGAGATTATATCCATGAAGAAGTATTAGGATTAAGATTTAAAGTTTCTCCATTTTCATTTTTCCAAACTAATACTAAAGGAGCAGAGAAACTTGTACCAGAGTCATAAAGAACTCCCCCTAATTCATAATATGTTCCTGGTGCAACAATATCTGGTTTAAAAGTCGTTGTCGACCATCCACTATGATTATATGATGAGC
>CALEIO010000034.1 GCA_937875885.1 uncultured Clostridia bacterium
TGCCTGTCCACTCGAATCTAACTTTTCTTGCGGAAGAAAGTGTGTACTTACAGTTATCGTCATTTGCATACATATCCCAACCGTCGGAAGATGTTGCAACTGTTGATTCTGCAATAGTACCGTTGTTACCACGCCATTGGCCATCAACGACAACTTTGAATTCATGTGTACCTGCTGAAAGTGAATATTCCCAGGATGTACCGGTTGAAGGGCTCCAGTTGTTAAATGAACCAGCGAGCTGAACAGTAGCACCTGTGTCTGCAATATCCACGTTTGCGCCAACGTCAGCGATGTCGCCTTTGTTGGGACGAACGGGTTTGTCGTCTTCGTCTGCAGAGTCTTCGTCTGCAGGTTTTTTGTCGGGTGTTTCTACCTTCACGTCGCCCTCGGGAGCTTCGTCGGGAGTACCACCGAGGACAATTTCCTCGGTGTACTCCTGGGGCTGCTCGGAGGTAGCTGCTGATGCAGATGTAATGCCCATTGATACTGTAGAGAACAGGGTCATTACTACCAGCAGCATTGTGAGTGCGCGGGTAAGAAACTTTTTAGTTTGTTTCATACAAATTACCTCCTATTAATAGTATAGAGGAATCTCAAAGGAGGCCGGCGAGTTTCTTTTGAACTCTTGTGGCGTCCTTGATAGTGATTTTGTAATCACTGTCTACATCCGCAACCTCTTTGTCGGTGGAGTTGAACTCTACCAGCTCTGCGAGGTATTTCTGGATGTATGTTGCATCCCTGATATTAACCATTCCGTCTGCTGTTGTATCGCCAACATAACGGAGGTCTACTCTTGCACTTATTTCTGCAAGAGATTCTGCGCTGTCGTATGCAGGATCGTAAACCATATGCAGTGCACTCTCGCACCAGTTACGCTCTTTCTCGGGTGCATCTGTAAGGTTTACTATCTCTGTGCCTGAATTCAGGTTGTCTACAGCGAAGTAGTAAGTCTTGTCCTCTGTTATTGTCAGATTTGCCTGTACCTCCATTGCGTATCTGCTGGAGACAATTCTGAAGAATATTGAAGGACTCTTCTTGGATACTTCTAACTCACTCTTGTACCAATAGTAGGATGCAGTCTCGCTTTCGTTCTTGGTGATGAACATATCTGCTTCCATATATTCATCTGCAAGATCTTCAACTGTACCGGAGGTAGTGATCATGGGTTTGTATCCGATTGTGGATGTGCTCTTGAAGTAGATTACTACATTGTACACATCTGTTATTTCAGTAATCATGATATTTACGATATCTGATTGAGCTGTGTAGGAATGTCCGAATGCGATGGTCTCTGCTACTACGTAGAAGGATCTTGTCTGGCCCATATCTTTCTTTGATGTTTCAAATAAGTATGTGCCTATGGGGTTCGTCGCAAGTTCGGAGTTGTCCGTTGCATCGTAGAATGTGTAGGTTACCTGTCCTGTGGACTTGGATGTTGCTGTAAGAAGTGCATCCATACCTGCTTCTACGCTTTCGGGTGCTGTCAGGGTTACCTCAAACTTGAAGTCTACAAGCTCTACTGTTACCACGGTGCTTACTGAGTAAACAATTCCGTTGATGTCTGTTGTAGCTTCGATTGTGTAATCCTTTGTTATGCCTGCTTCGTCAGGACTTGTGATGATGCTGAAATCACCGGAGTAGTTTGCATCCAGCAGCTCCCCTGCCTCATCGTAGAGGTAGTAGAGAACTTCTGTTTCTGCATTGGTACCTGCAACAATGTTGAATACCAGGCCTGCAGGAACTCTTTCGGGTGCATCTGTTGTGATTGCGAAGTTGAATCTCTTTGCAACTATGTGTACGGTATCGGTTGCTTCTTCTGAGGTTGTGTTCTCAGTTGTTACGATTACTGTGTAGTCTTCGTCGATTTCATCTGCTGCCACAAACTCATATACTACCTTGCCCTCTGTTGTTTCTACTGCCTTCACAAGCTCGCCTGCTCCGTTGTAGAAGTTGTATGTGAGGGTACCTGAAGAGTTACATGTTGCTGTAAGTGTGATGTACTCGCCTACTCCGTAAGAATCCTTGTCTGATGTAAGAGTTACGGGTGCGAAGTTGTAATCTGTGCTTGCAAGTCTTTCGTTCATCCACTGCAATCTTGTGTAGTAGAAGTTGTTGAGCCAGATTACTGCTGCATCGTGTGTATCTCCTGTGTCTGTGGAGCCCCAGGATGCGAGAGGATCGTTCTTGATGATTCCCCACTTGAACTCGTCCATTGCAGTTGAACCCTTGATAAGGGAGTAATACTCTGCAAAGTTGTTTGCAAGTCCGCTTGTGGCTGATACTGTGCCGCCTGTGTAGCTAATTGCTGTGGAGTAGAAGATTTCATTCCACTCTGCTTTTACCACGTTCCAGAATACTTCGTTCTGGCAAAGGGCTGCCTGTGCATTGAGCACGTCTGTGTTGGGATAGATTTCCTTGGAGTTTGCCCACCAGCCTTCGGGGTCATTCAGAAGCTTCTTTGCTTCATCTGCAAACTTACCGCTTGTCTGGTTTTCTACTGAAAGGTGTTCGTATCCGCTCTGGATGTACTGTCCAAGTGTCCAGTCGTAATCCCAGGCTACGCCTGCGTGGAACTTGCCGCCGTCGTAGTATACATAGTATGATGTTGCACCTGCATCAAGATTCTTTGTAAGTTCCTGAATCAGATACATCTTTGCAAAGGACTCTACGTCGATTATTGCATTGAGCTCTTCGTAGCTTGCGTTTTCGTTGTAGATGAGATCTTCTGCCTTTGCCCATTCGCTCATTATGAAGATCATTTCATTGTATGTTGCATATTCGGGATACTTACATACAATCTGCTGTCCCTTTGCGGAGATGAAGCCTGTTGCTTCGTCTGCAAATCTCTCGTTGAGTTCAAACTCAAGGAGGAATCCGCTCTCTGCGTATGTTGTGGCATCGGGCTCGTCAAGGTTCTGTACGAACTTGAAGAAGCCGGGTGTTGAGTTATCGTCTTTGCCTGTTACACCTGCGGGACCGCCGTAATTTACTACTGCATCGATATCGCCGTCGTAAATTGCTGCGTTGTTATCAGATGTCTTTTCGTTGATCTTATCAAGATCTGTAATATCTACAAGAGGATCACCGATTTCTACCTTATCTGTGAGGAGGTATGTACCGATATATCTACCGTTGTTGTAGAGGTCTACGGGCTCATAGTCTGCTACGAATTCTACTCCGATTGCTTTTGCAAGGTCATATACTACCATATTTCTCATTCTTGCCTCGTCTGAGTTGAATGATACCAGACAGTACTTCTTGCTTTCGGAGCCATCGCCTATGAGAACTGTGGACTCGTTGAGTGTGATGTTGAAAGCATACTTACCGATGAGGGTGTTGGATGCTTCCCATGTGGAGTTACCGCGACCCTTGATCTTCTTAAGATCTGATGTTTCCAGTCTTACTGTTGCATCAGAGTTCATCATCATAATTGAACCCTTGGAGGAGTAATCGTCCTTGTGTCCGCCGTAACCTATCTCTGTGGGTAACATTTCGTTTGTGTAGGTGTACAGTGAAGCAATGCTGCTGGACTGCTTAACCATAAACTTACCGCTGTAGTCACCTGTCAGGGCGTAGGTTCTTGTCTTGTTTACACCTGCGGAGAGGTTCATTACACCGCCGTCTTTGATTGTGATTCGGCTGATGATGAGGGTTGTGCCTTCTGTCATATGGAACTCTGCTGACTTTGCATTGTAGCCTGAAGGCAGGAAGAAGTAGTATGTTCCGTTGATAAGCTCAGGATAGAGCAGATCGATCTTTGATGTATCATCGTCGGGATTCAGGTCGATCCAGAACTGTGCGGGTTTGCCCTCGGTGTATTCTGTTCCGCCTGAGAAGATTACGTAAACTTCTTCTTCAGTATGTACTGCTGAGTCTGCTGTCTGTAATCCGTTTCCGTCATTGATAATGAACTGGTATGACTCGTCATACTTGAATGTTCTGTAGTAGTATCCCTCTGCATTGGGACCTTCGAGCTTCTGACCGGGCCAGAGAGGACCGATGTTCTTGTTGAGAGATTCTCTCTCAGGATCCCATATATATATGTATGGGGTTGACTCGAAGTCACTGTTCTTGAAGTCTACATAGATGGTAGCTGTGTTTGCTCCTGTCTCTTCTGTGCTTGCAGGCTCATACTTGATGATGAGGGCCTTTGTGCTTGTATTGAAGGAGAAGGTGTATGTACCACCTGTTGCTTTAAGTGTACAGTTTGTCTGCTCTGTTGAGCTCATTACCCAACCTGTTTCTGCGGTCTTGTCTGTAGTATCTTCGATTGTTCCTGTGTTACCGTACCAGGTGTTTCCGTTGTTTACCTTGAACTCGTAAACGCCCTGGGCAAGTTCCATTGTGCCGGACACTACATTGGGATCCTTGGTCTGTACCAGGTTAAGTCCTGTTCCCCAATCGTCAAAGCCACCCTTGATAAAGTAATTGGTTGCCTGACCTTCGTAGGGTTTTACTGTTACTGTAAGTTTTTCTCTCTTGATTACTTCTGTGTTTGTGGGTGCTGCATATACTGTGATTGTTGCATCACCTGCGCTTACACCTGTGATTGTACCGTCTTCTGCAACTGTTGCAATTGCGGGGTCAGAAGATGTGAATGTAAGATTTCTGTCAAGGAGATTGAGGAGGTATTTCTCTGCTGTTACTGTGTCCCCTGCTTCCATTACTACTGACTCTGCCTGTACGTCGTCATTATAGAGTACATAGCAAGCGCCGGGAATCCAGAGGTTGTTTGTGAAGTCTCTGCCAAGGAAGACTACCTTGTCTTCGTACATCTTTACGTAGAAGCCCTGTGCTACCATTACGGTACCGCTGGATGCATTTACGTAATCTGTCCAGCCGTAGCTTGTGGAGCCCAGGTTGATTGCAACGGGGAGCTCTTCGCTACCTGCGAACAGGTTCTTGGGAGAATCGAGAATCCAATGGCTGTGGCCGCCCATGAGAAGAACGTTGTCGTACTTCTCTACAACTGCCATAAACTCGTCTACGTTTACCAGACCGTCCCAATCCTGTGTATCAAGTGTACCTGCTACGGTATCTTCTACAGCCTGATGGAGAAGTATGAATACGGGTTTGCCGCCGTTTGCTTCGTTGTCTGCAAGTTCTGCATCCAACCACTGAAGCTGTGCGTCAGAGAGTTCTGCCTCGGAGCTGTTTTCTACTGCTGTGCCTCTTCCGTAGTAGTCGGGGTTATCGCCTGCAAGGAAGATGAACTTGTAGCCGTCTACTGTCTTTGAGTAGTAAGGTGCATCGGAGGTAATCTCTCCACCGTGGGCATTTACGAAATCTACGTATGTGCTGTTGGAGCCGATGAATGTATCGTGGTTACCCATTGATGCATACATGGGAGGAAGCTCAACGCCAAGGTTTGTCTCTACGCTGTTGTAGATTGTATCTGCCATTGCGTATTCCTGTGCAAAACCATTGTTGGTTACGTCACCGTTGATGAAGATACCTGCGCTGTTCTGTCCGTTTAATGCGATATCCTCCAGAACTTTCTGGAAGTATTCGTTACTTGTATCCTGCTGCCAGGAGTGATATTTATCAAGGCCGTTGTCAAACTTTGTTACCTCGTCACTTGTGAGGTGGGAGTCTGTGATAAGATTGAACTCGGTTATGATGTTCTTATCAAGGTCTGTGTAGTCACTGCCGTCAGGAAGTGTGATCTTGTAGGCCTCGGTGCCCATTGTATCCTTGTAAGATGACATATATGCAACCAGTGACTCTGCACCCTCGGGGATGATTGTGTGGCTGTTCATCTCTACTACGATTACTGTTGAATCTACGTATGCCTTATGGAGTGCTGTGTAGCCTTCCAGAGGATTGCCGTCTGCATCTGCCCAGTAGAGTGTTGCATCTGCTGTGCCGATGTATCCGCAGCTGTCGTTGGATACTTCAAGATATACTTTACCGTTTGCGAATCCGTCGTAGAGTTTCTCCAGCTGGTAAACACCGTTCTGGAATGAACCTGTAACGTTTTCTACAATTGTAAATGTTGTTTTAGCCTGAATATCTGTGTAGCCGCTGTCGCCGAATACATATACGCTGTAATCACCTGCAACAGCTTCTGTGCTTGTGAAGGGGTTTGCAATGTTACTGTCATTTACAAGTTCCTGAAGAATCTCTGTGTAGGAATCCTGTTCTTTGATGTAGTACCATGCTTTAAGACCTGAAGAACCTGTGGGAGTTTTACCCTTGAGTGTGGACTCTGCGTAAATACCTACCCATGCGCCGTTCTTTTCGGTTGTGGATGTTGCTGTTACGATGATATCTTCGTAACGTCCGTAAACATCCTTGCTTGTGTTTACTGTGCCGGTTGCAGCTGTTGCTGTGCCGGATGTTACCTTGATTGTAACCTTACCCTGTACCAGTGTGTAGCCTCTGTTTCCGAAGAGGTAAACATCGTACTCACCTGCGGGCAGGTTTTTGCCGCTTGCCTGGGTTGATGCCTCAGTAAGGATCTGTACCTGTCCCTGCCAGTTACGGTCAAGGTTATTCTTTACAAGGTAATACCAGTGGAGGTATTCGGATGTGGAGGGTGTTGCGCCCTTTGCATATACACCGACCCATGCCTGGTCTGTTGTGTTATTTGTTGACTGGGCGATAATCTTAACGGGCTCCCCTACTTTGTATGTAGCTTTGTCTGTTGCGATATATGCGCCGTTTGTCTTTGAGTTGTTGTTTTCGTAAAGAACATCGAACTCGATGGAATCGATAGGTTTCTTTGCGTTGCTTGTCTCGAAGAGTACTACCTGATATGAACCGGGCTCAAGAGCCGGGTTAACTTCTGACTTCAGGTTGTTGAGAGTGATTGTTCTGATATCAACTGCCACTCCGTCATAGTCTTCTGTGTAGTACCAGTATGTTGACTTGGTGTTGGAGTAATCTGTAACACCTGCTTTGTAAAGTCCTACCCATACACCACCTGATGCGGTTACATAGATTGATTCGCCGAGGTTGTAGGTTTCCTTATCCATATATATATATGGATCGGATGATGTTACCTTATCAATGAGAGCAGAGTCACCAACAACACCGCCGTCGTCGTCAAAAGGAATGCAGGAAATGGAGAGTGAATTGCTGCTTATTGAATAATCGAATGTATAAATACCACCAATGGAAGATTTAAGTGTGATTATGTCGGAATCTACAAGATCAGACTCTTTCTTGGTGATAAGCTCAAGAGGTTCTTCTGTATTATCTACAACAGTAACTGAACCTACATACCAATCCTCAAAGTTGTTAAACTGTAAGTCATAGCTGCCACGCTTAAGCTCAAGAGTTGTGGTTACGATGTCTGCATCAAGAGACGTGGACATAAGTACGGGCTCTGACCAGCTGTTGAAGGAGCCTCTTAAGTAATAGTTTCTGTCGATAGTTTCGAAGATTCTTAAGGGGAGCTTTCCTCTGCCCACAACTTCTGTATTTGTTGCAAGAGCTGAAACAACAACAGAGGTGTTACCGGGTGCCTTGGGAGTTACATCACCATTTGAAGCAACGGTTGCAACGGATGTATCAAGGGACTTGATGGAAAGTGTTCTTCCCTTTTCGTTTACGATGTACTCAGAACCCTTGATGGATTCGTTAAGTGCAAGAGCTACATCGTCTTTTGTAACTTTAAGGTCATTGTTCTGGAAAACATACAGTGCTTCGGGTACCCAGAGGCTATTGATGAAGTCTCGACCGAGAACGACTGTCTTGTCTTCGTATGTTCTTACATAAAGACCTTCTGAACTTAAGTTATCGTATTCTTCCCAGTTACCTGTGCTTGCACCGATAAACCTTCTTGTTCTTGCTGAGGAGCTGGCATTTATTACAACGGGGAGATTTACGTCACCACCGTATGTATTATCAAGGCTTCGCATAGATGCAAGTCCGTGACCTGTGAAGCAGAACACGTTGTTGTACTTACTTGTTACCTCACCAAACTCGTCGGTATTTTCAACTTTACCGCCTGCAGCTTTGAGTACTGTGTTCTCAGGAACATAGTGGCTATAAACAAACACTGCCTTGCCGTCGTTATTCTTCTCGTTGTCGGCAAGTTCTGCATCGAGCCAGGCAAGCTGTGTTGCAGTAAATTTACCATCGCCATCGTCACTTGCGAGGAAAATGTTTTTGTGACCGTCAATCATCAGCGAGTAGTATGGAACTTCTTCTGTGATATTACCGCCGTGACTGTTAATGAAGTCGATAAACGGTCCCATACCATCGTTATCATCTGTGTTACCGTGAACACCATAGATAGACGGCAGGGTTTTACCTGTTGATGCTTTAACTTCATCTGCAAAGGAATCAACCAGAGCAAACTGAGATTCAGCACCGTTGTTTGTAATGTCACCGTTGATGATGATTGCCTGGCTGTTTGTGCCGTTATTGGCAATATCGGTGAGAGCTGCAACGTAGTTATCGTTGTAGTGGTAGGATGTATTTGTATTACCTAACTTTGAGTCGGAAATAACGTTGAACTCGGAGATAATTCCCTTGTCAAGACCTGTGAATGTCTTGCAACCGGAGGGAAGTGCCAGGTAGTAACCTGTTGTGCTCTGAACACCATTGAACTCAATGTAAGCTACAAGGCCTGTTGCGCCTTCGGGAATTACGGTGTAAGGCTGCATCTCAAAACCTACAACGTTCTTGTCAAGAGAAACGGGATTGAATGAACCGTAACCCGGGAGAGGTTTCTTGTCGGAGCCTGCCCAGTAAACTACTGCTTTGGCACCGTTGCCAACGTAACCATAGCTGGAAGCAATATCTATCTCAAAAGCAACTCGGCCGTTTGCATAACCATCTGTCAGGTTATCTACCTCGTAAACACCCTTTGCAAACTTTGCATCAACAGTTTTGTTTACTGTGATGTTGGCTGTGGCTGCATCTGTGTATGAGCTGTCGCCAAAGAGATGGAAGGTGTAGTTCTTGGGTTCTAGAGTAACACCATTGGGAGCGTCCTGAATTATTACGTGACGCTTGTTGTAATCTTTAACGTAGTAATAACCGTAACCAACTGTGTCGCTTCCACCGGGAGTAGCACCCTTTTCGTAGAAGCCTACTCGGGTTGAAGCTGCTGCCAGAGTTGGCTTTGCGGAGTTGTTATGAGGTTTATAAAGAATTGAGAAGTTTGAGGTATTTGTAACACCATTACGATAAACGTAACCTGTGTAACCACCAACCTGAACCTTGATGTAGTAGTCGGTCTGGTAACCCAGGTAGTTATAAGCCATACCCGATGTAAGGCTCATAAGTGTAGTGTAAGATGAGCTGGCTGCTGAACGAAGAGGAACAGAAGCCTTGATAAGTCCGTAAATTTTAACGTCAGAACCTGATGCAACGCTGAGGTAAGGCGAGATATAACCCGTTGCACTACCCGAAGCGTTCTTAATGTACGCCCAGTTTGAGTTATTCTGCACAGCAGTACCCTGAAGAGTAAGAATTTCATTCTTTGCAGCTGTTGTAATCGCTGTACCAGAAGGAACGGACTTTCTGATGTTAACACCACTACCTGTACAAGAAAGTGTGTTTGCAATTGAGAACTCGGATGTATCGTAAACCTCTGCAAGAGCTGCTACATCTTCACCGTAACCAAAGCTTGTCTTGTAAGTGCGCATATTTGCATACTTTACAGAGATGTTGATGGTTGTAAGCTTTGTGGAAGAAGGAGACTTGTCAGAGAAAAGGTGAACATCATAGTCACCTGCTACAAGTTCCATTGTTTTATTAACAAGAGACTTTGCTACGATATCAGTGTTCTTGTTGTGATAGTAGTTAGTACCGTTGGTTGAGCCGTAACCTGTTCCTACAGGAAGAATGTACTCTGCAGCTGTAGTTTTGGTAGCGGCACCCTTGGGATAGATACCAACCCAGGCGTTGGGGTAATTTGTAAGACCCCTTGCCTTTACGATGATAGGCTCACCGTAAGTGTAAGTGAATCTGTTGGTCTGCAAGCTGATTTCAACGTCATCTTTATCGAATGTGCTTCGGTTGGCGTTGTCAACAGTTACCTTAAGAGGACCTGCTGCAACAGTGTAGCCGTCATCAGCAAAGAGGAACAGATTGTAGGATGTGTCTGCAAGATAAGGTCTTACAGAGCTACTTGTGTTATAGACACCTGTAAGCAGGTCAATGGTCTGACCGTGATGACCTGTAAGGTCGTAGGTGTAGATTACTGTGTCTGAGCTTGTGGGAGCTGTAACAGAGCTTGCATACAAGCCAAGTCTTGTTCCGTTAGCTGCAGTTACCAGAATTGGGGTGTCGATGTCATAGGTTGACTTTTCGAGTTTCAGATAAGGTTCACCGGAGTTAAGCTTATCGAAAAGTGTGCTGTCTCCGCTCACGCCTGAAGCACCTGTTGAAGCAAGTGAATCTGAGCCTAAGTCTGCAGCGGTTTCTGAGAGGTCAACATCGGCAGCGCCTGTGGAAACAATTCCCATGGAACACATAGACATAACCATAATCATCACAAGGATGATAGACAGGATTCGTCCGGCGACGCCTTTGAAATGTGATTTCATAATTTTACCTCCTCAATGCAAAATTAAGTTCTATTGTTTCGGTCTGCGCAACGTCTGACCACGCTGGTGCTATGTATTATCAAACACCGAAGACTCAGTGGCTGATAATACACAGCAAATGCCGAAAAGGGTATAATATCCCCATACAATTTTACTTAAATATTATATATCTATATAAGGGTAAAAGCAACAATTATTTCCACACAGATTACAAAATTGTTAAATTGTTGCAAAAATGTTTCAAAGATTAGTTAATTTGCCAAACGAAATTAATTGACATAAATCAAATGGGTATTTTTAACCAAATTCACGGGTATTCTGTTGTGTATAACGCTGATTTTGTTAACAAATTTTCTTCGTAGTTTTTGTGCAGTTTTACAAGGTGTTTTTTCCTGCCTTGTAGTGTAAAAAACTTGATTCCGGGCTTTTCGGGCATAAAAAAAACCACCGAGATAAACTCGGTGGTCTGATATCAGATATGCGATTTTGCTAAAATCAGTCTGAAGAATAAGGAAGCATAGCAAGGAAACGAGCACGCTTGATTGCTACTGTGAGCTCTCTCTGGTGTGCTGCGCATGTGCCTGTTACTCTTCTGGGAAGAATCTTAGCTCTCTCGGACATATAACGGCGGAGACGGTTGATATCTTTGTAATCGATCTTCTCTACCTTGTCAACGCAGAAAGCACAAACTTTTCTGCGGGACTTTCTGTGCATGGGTCTTTCAGCCATGGTAAATTCTCCTTTCAAAAAATAGGATGCAAATCTAAGAATTATCAGAAGGGCAGGTCGTCATCACCGGGCATTTCCTCAAAATCTGCAGCGCTGCCGCTTACAAATGAGGGAGCCTGCTCTGCATAAGCTGGCTGAGCAGGAGCACTCTGGTAGCCCTGGTTGTAACCCTGGTTATAGCCTGCATTCTCGCGTCTTTCACCAGTGAAGGATGCGCTGTCTGCGATAACCTCTACAACATAACGGTTTGAACCGTCTTTAGCCTGATATGTGCGGCTCTGGAGCTGACCATCGATAGCGATGAGTGAACCCTTTCTGAAATGTTTACATACAAAATCTGCGGTGTAACGCCATGCAACGATATCAAAGAAATCTGCCTGACGCTCTTCGCCTGATTTAACGTAGCTTCTGTCAACAGCAATGCGGAATGTTGTTACATTGATGCCGGACTGTGTTGTCTTAAGCTCAGGGTCAGATACAAGTCTGCCCATTAATACTACTCTGTTAATCATAATACTTTTCCTTTCGATAGGGTGCTTACGCACCAAAAGCTGTGATTATTCGTCTTCTTTCTTGATGATGAGAGATCTGAGAACGCCGTCTGTGATCTTGAATCTACGATCAAGCTCTGCAGGGAACTCAGCTTCAGACTCAAAGTTCATGAGAACGTAGTAGCCTTCAGACTCCTTGTTGATAAGGTAAGCGAGCTTTCTCTTGCCCCACTCATCAACGCTCTGCAGTGTAGCATACTTCTCGATTGTCTTCTTGAACTTCTCAACGAGAGCCTGAACAGCCTCTTCGCCGTTCTTAAGGGAGAGAACCATAACGGTCTCGTAGTTAGCCTTAACTGCCATTTGTTGCACCTCCTTATGGACTTTTGGCACTGTCTGAAAAAATACAGTGCAAGGATGTACGCAGCCTGACCGCTGCGCGGCTTTGCATAAACACAAAAGCCTGCTATGCGCATACTAACACACATAACAGGCTAATTATATCACAATGATTTGGTTTGTCAAGAATTTTATAGTAAAAAATATATATTTTACCTATTACTCCCCTGGTGTTACGTCATCTCTGTTGCCGTGTATTCTGGGAATGGGCTTTTCGTTATAACCATAGAAGCCTCTGCCCCTTATTGCGTTTGCTGTGGTTATCATAACAAAAGCGTTGGGGTCAATCTCGTGGACAAGTACGTTGGTGCGGTGCACCTGCTGGGGTCTTACCGCACAAAGCAGCACTCGCTTATCGTTGCGATGGAACCCGCCTTCGGCTTTCAGTAGTGTAACTCCTCTGTCTATCTTATCAAGGATAGCAGCAGTAACTGCATCATATTCGTCGGTAACAATAAACAGCAGTTTTCCGTTGTTGCGGGACATACCGTAGAGTACGGTATCAATGAGTTTTGAGTTCATAAATATGCATATTGCAGCATAGAGTGCATTCTCGATATTGCCGTAAACAAAGGCTGAAACCGAAACAACCACAGCATCGATAAAGAGAATAAAGTTGCCCTGGGAAATATGAGGATACTTTTCGTTCATAATTCTGGCTACGATATCAGTGCCGCCTGTGGAAGCTCCGCGATAGAAAATCAGAGCAAGACCAACACCGCACAAAATACCGCCATAAATTGACACAAGCATACCATCGCCTGTGTAAGGAGCAAGGTAGCCTTTATCAATAAAAATATTTATTGTGTCCATTAACACTGAAGAAATTGCCGATGCCATTATAGTTTTGCCAAGATATTTCCAACCAACAGCAATACCACCCCACAAAAACAAAGGGATATTCAGCACCAGGTTAAGTGTACCGATTGGCAAAAAGTCAAAGGCGTAGTTTAACATTGTGCTGATACCGATAACGCCACCGGGAGCAATGTTATTGGGTGATGTAAAGAACACAACAGACATTGCATACAGCAGACTACCCGCTACAATAAACAGATAATCTACTAAAAATGTTTTAACGGACTTTGAAAACATCTTTTTCATAAACATTCACCTCTGTGCATATTTATTCAGTTTCTGAAACGATAACCTCAAAGAGTTCACGTACTCTTTCTACTCTGCCCGAAAGATAAAGGTAGCCAAATAAAGCTTCAAGGCCTGTGGCTGTGTGGTAATCTCGGAGAGTGCTGTTTTTGGGCACAGAGTGCACCTGAACATTTCTGCCGCGCTTGAAAACCGCCTCTTCCTCTTCCGAAAGCATAGGCTTGATTTTATCAAGAGCCTGTGTCTGAGCCTTGCAGCATACCATAGAAACCTTGTCCTTATTAAGTTCTCCCACCTGACGTTTGCCAAAGGTGAGCAGATACTCTCTCACCAGCAAATCGTACACGCTATCCCCCACAAAAGCAAGGGATAAAGAGGAAAGTTCCTTTGGGTTAACACCTGATAAAAATAGTTTGTCCATATATAAACCTTATATTTACACGAAATTACTCAACAAAATCGAACTGTACATCGTAGATGGAAACTGTGTCGCCCTCTTCGATGCCTGCATTGCGCAGAGCCTCAATAACACCGCCGTTAATGAGAACATTCTGGAAGTAGTTAAGACTTTCGTAATCGTCAAAATTTACAGACTGCATAACCTTGTAGAGCCATTTACCCTCTACAAAATAAATGCCATCGCATACGGAAATCTTCACCTCTCTGGAGTTGAGGGACTCGATATCCACCTGAGGTGCAGGCTCTGCCTCGTAAACAGTAACAGGAGGAAGCTTTGAGAGCATCTCTGTTACCTTGTCAAGGAGAGGGTCTACATCGTAGCGGATTGCAGCCATAATGGGATAGAATTCATATCCCTGCTCCTCTACAAATACTCGGAATTCCTCAATCTGCTCGTCTGTTGCAAGGTCGCACTTGTTGCCTGCAACCACCATAGGACGTGTTGCAAGGTCAGCGTTGAACTTTTTGAGCTCTTCGTTGATAATGCGGAAATCATCCTTGGGGTCTCTGCCCTCGCTGCCTGCTACATCCACAACGTGAACAAGCATTCTGCAACGCTCAACGTGGCGCAAAAACTGATGACCAAGACCTGTACCTTCCCATGCGCCCTCAATAAGACCGGGGATATCTGCCATAACAAAGCTTCTGCCCTCGGAAACTCTTACAACGCCAAGCTTGGGAGTGATTGTGGTGAAGTGATAGTCTGCAATCTCGGGCTTTGCCTCGGAAACTACAGAAAGAAGTGTGGATTTACCTACATTGGGGAAACCTACAAGACCTACATCAGCCAGAAGTTTCAGTTCAAGCTGTACCTCAAACTCTTCGCCGGGCATACCGGGACGAGCAAATCTGGGAGTCTGACGTGTAGGAGTGGCAAAATGGGAGTTACCCCAACCGCCTTTGCCGCCTCTTGCCACAACAACAGGCTCTTTGCCGGAGATATCGGCAATAATTCTGCCTGTTTCAGCATCCTTTATGAGTGTACCCTGGGGCACACGGATGATAAGATCCTCGGCTTTTCTGCCGTTTTTTCTGCCGCTCATACCATTAGCACCGGGATTAGCCGCATACTTGCGCTTATATCTGAAATCTGCAAGGGTTGAAAGGTTTGTATCGGCTACAAAGATAACGTCGCCGCCTTTGCCGCCGTCACCGCCGTCGGGACCACCGGATGCAACGTACTTTTCTCTGTGGAAAGTAACTGCGCCATTGCCGCCGTCACCTGCTTTAATATTGATTTTAGCTATATCTACAAACATTGCATCCTCCATAGAATAAGTAAATGATGTTCTTATAAACAAAAAATAGGGCGGATAAAAATATCCGCCCGAATGCTTCGATATTACTGCTCAACAGGATAAACGCAAGCACGCTTTCTGTCTCTGCCCATACGCTCGAAGCGAAGAACGCCGTCTACGAGAGCGAAGAGAGAGTCGTCTTTGCCTCTGCCAACGTTTACGCCGGGATGGATGTGGGTACCTCTCTGCTTAACGAGGATGTTGCCTGCGAGAACGAACTGACCGTCTGCACGCTTAACACCAAGACGCTTGGACTCAGAGTCACGGCCGTTCTTGGTAGAACCCATACCTTTTTTATGTGCGAATAACTGGATATTAATCTTAAGCATTTGTGTTACACCTCCGAAAATTCTACTTTAATGTTGCTTTGGTACTGCTGTGAAAGCTCTTTTACGTGAAGCTCAAAGCCACGCAAAATATCCTGTGCTTTCAAAGCATCCTGTGAAGTAAGCTTCATCTGCATATATCCATCATCTACCGAGATATCTGCACAAAGACCGAGGATTTCGGTGATTGTGTTGGCGGTCATATAAGCCGCGCTGCTTACAGCTGAACAAACAATGTCTGCTCCCTGGTGAGCATAGCCGCTGTGACCCTCAAGCTCAAAGCCTGTGATAGTATGCTTGTTACTGATGAAGCGGATTCTGATCATAATCAGCCTGCGATGGACTTGATCTCAACCTTTGTGTAAGGCTGTCTGTGTCCGAGCTTTCTCTTCTCACCCTTCTTGGGCTTGTAAGTAGCAACTGTGATCTTCTTGCCCTTAGCGGTCTTGAGAACCTCACCTGTTACCTTTGCACCATCAACGTAGGGAGTGCCTACAACGATGCCGTCTTCTGTGGAGATAGCAACAACCTTAAACTCTACAGTTGAAGCTACTTCTGCGTCAAGCTTCTCAACATAGATAACGTCGCCGTTCTCTACTTTGTACT
>CALEIO010000035.1 GCA_937875885.1 uncultured Clostridia bacterium
AACAGCACAGGTACATTCTGCTGGACAAAGGGCAACGTTATGTCAGGTGATGAATGGGTAGCAAGAGCATTCGTTCAGTACATTAATGCAGAAACAAACGAGATTGTAACAGTTTACTCTGAACTGGCAGAAGCAATTAAAGATTAAGTTTATATCAACAAAAAGAGGTTCCGGTTTTTTTATGAATCGGAACCTTTTTCTTTGCTGTGTGGCGTTTGGTTAAGTGGCTGTTGGGTATTATTACTAATTGGCATTTTGTGTTTTTGTGCTAATATACAAATCAGTTGATCAAGTCGTAGAATTGCTGTTAATTCATTGAAAAAAACTCCGATAAGTAGTAAAATAAATAAAATGGAGAAATTGTCACTATGGGTAATGGACAGCCGATGCTTTTTTAGCTTTCGGATGAGCAATATTCCTCTATGTTGTGCAGCAGTTTCTTTATGTATTCTGACTTTGTTTTTTATGAGGAGGAACAAAAGTGAAACATACTAAACGTTTTCTCAAAAAAGCAGTTTCAGTGCTGATGATTCTGGTTATGCTGATGTCTGTCGGCGTAGTTGGTATCAGCTCTGTATCTGCAGCAAATGAGGCTGTAAAAGCTACTGAAATCACAGCCAAAAAGACTATTTACTTTTCACCCAACGGCTATTGGAGCAATCTGTTTGCAATCTATGTATGGGCAGATGATTATGCAAGCGGTAAATGGTTGAGCCTTTCAAAGGTAAGCGGCGAAGATGGCCTGTATAGTGCAGAGATTGACGAGACTTACACAAACGTAATCTTCTGCAGCAGATATGCTCCCATGTTCAACTGGGACGCTGTGGATAATAAGACAGAAGCACTCACAATTCCCGATGGTTGCAACTACCTTTCTCTGGCAGGTGCAAGCACCGCTATGTGGGGTGTTTACTCTGTAGATGATTCAGGCTATGTTGACCCCGCAGGAAACCAGACAGTTTACTTTGTTCCCAATGAAGAGTGGATGACTATCCAGAGCCTTCTCTATCACGAGTTTGCTGTTCGTGCCTGGAACGAAGACCACAAAGAGGGCACATGGGCACAGTTTGAGCTTGTAGAAGGCGCATACGGTTCATATCCCAGCGTTTGGTCTGCTGTAATCCCCGGCAGCTTTGATACAGTAGAATTCTGCAGAATCGAAGGTTCTGTTGATGAGGGTGTATGGAATATCTGGGAAAAGACAGATGTTCAGATTGTACCCTCCAGCAGCAACAGATTCACACAGGATACAGAAGTAGAAACAGGTACCTGGGACTACTATACAGCTCCCGATGTTGAGCCCGATGAGCCCGACACAACAGAGCCTTCTGATCCCACACCCGATACACCCGCAGACCCCGACAGCCCCGTTGCTACAAAGTCTGTGTATATCACTCCCAACGAAGACTGGCTCTTCTACACAACAGACGGAATGGGCAGGATTTCTGTATATTCCTGGGATCTGGACAAATTAGAAGGTACCTGGACCTGGGCAGATTATGTAACAGATAACGTTTATTGTGCACAGATTCCCGTAACAGATACAAACGTACTCTTTGGCCTTTGCTTCGGCTCTACTCCCGACGTGGTATGGGGTCAGACAGAGGACCAGGAGATTCCCCTTAACAGCAACCACTTCATTCACGATGCAGACGGTGCAACAGGCACTTGGTCAGTTTACGGCAATGTATCCGTAGGCAACTACTACAGCGTTGTGTTTGTAGATGATGACGGAAAGTTCATCTCTGCACAGGTTGTAGCAGAGGGTCGCTCTGCAATTGCACCCGAAACACCCGATAAAGCAAACGATGCTCAGTACACATACACATTCAGCGGTTGGGACAGAAGCTTTGCTAATGTAACATCCAACCTGGTTGTATTTGCTACATATACAAAGATGGTAAACTCCTACCTTGTAACATTCACAGACAAGGACGGCGGCACAATCTTTGCACAGACAGTTGAGTATGGCAAGAGTGCAACTGCACCCCAGGCTCCTGCTGTATCCGGCTATGAGTTTGCAGGCTGGGACACAGAGTTTGACTGTGTAACAAAGGACATTACAGTTAAGGCTACATACAAGAAGGTTTCCACTCCCGTAGCACCTGCAACAACAGGTACTGTTAAGGTTGAGGTAGCAGGTGGCGCAGGCTTCACAATTTCTATGAATGGCGGCAGCGCTCGTCCCCAGGGTTCTTCCTATAGCAACTCAAGAGTTTCTATCGGTACAAACGTAGCTGTTACTGCAAAAGCTACAGACAGCTCCGAGTTCCTTGGTTGGTACAATTCAATGAATGGTATGATTCTTACCAAGGATCTCACTTATACATTCCTCGCAACAGGTAACGATTTCTACAAGGCTGTGTTCGCCCAGAAGGTAGAGGGTGTTCAGCTTGTAACATTTATGAACGATAAGGTTGGTACACTGGGTCGTGCTCTGGATTCCCAGTACTATGCATCCACAGATGCAATCCAGTTTCCCGACGCACCCACAGCTCCCGGCTACGACTTCACAGGCTGGAATATGACAGAAGCACAGATAAAGGCTGCTATCGCAGCAGGTCAGGACGTAACAGTTCTTCCCAAGTGGCAGAGACAGCTTGTTTACGTTAACGTAACAGTTGAAAACGGTACAGGCGGCGGCAAGGTGCTTTCCGGCGCAGGTGTGACAGTTACAGCAAACACAGCACCTACAGGTAAGAAGTTTGCATACTGGACAGACGAAAACGGCACAATCAAGAGCTACTCCACAGAGTATAAGGTATATCCCACAACTGATATG
>CALEIO010000036.1 GCA_937875885.1 uncultured Clostridia bacterium
TTGGGTTTGGTAGTTGCACGCGAGGTCTTTCATCTCCTGGTAAATATCTGCGATATTCTCCGAAATGAACGCCGTGATAGGCTCATCGGAATAACGCATATCTTCCATATATACTTCTAGGTAGGTATCATCCGAACCCAATTGAGCAGCTATTGATTGACGCACCGCCTCGTATTCTTGCTCGGTAACAAACTGCTCGGTATATCCATCCAACTCCAACTCTGATTTAGGCACCAAACGCGCTTTGAGATAGAGCAATGGTAAGATACTCAATATCTTATCCAAGAAATCCTCTCTCTCGTATTCTGCCACCTTTTCTAGATATATGCATAGTTGTACTGCCACGGTTACAAACTCAATGGCAGGTTGCTGATAGACAAAATGTGTGTTAGAGTTTTCCATATTAACCTAATTTTTTGCAAAAGTACAACAAAGAATCCTTTCACATTCAGCACGCGCTGACCGTGGAAGGTGTTATGCGCTGGTTTGCCCAGGAGAACGGAGAAAACGTTCCCTTCTGGAGCCTGTGCGGTCTGCTGCATGATGTGGACTTTGAGATGTACCCGGAGGAGCACTGCAAGAAGGCTCCCGAGCTGCTGGCAGAAGTGAATGCTTCTGAAGAAATGGTTCACGCCATCTGCTCCCACGGCTACGGCCTGTGCTGCGACGTGGAGCCCGTTCTGCTTATGGAGAAGATTCTCTTCGCCGTGGATGAACTGACTGGCCTGATTGGCGCTGCCGCCAAGATGCGCCCCTCCAAGAGCTGCATGGACATGGAGCTGAGCTCTCTTAAGAAGAAGTTCAAGGCTCTGTACCAGTGTTGCAATTACAAGGATGAATGCAATATTCTGCAGGAAGCCAAGATTGAGTGCATCAAGCACAAAGTACTGGATAGGCCAGGTAACAGCTGAAGCGATGAGCATAACTGCTGTTACGGCAACACCCATACCAACAGCCTGGTCGTATTTTTTGGAAACACCAACAAAGGGACAGATACCCAGGAAGCGGTTGAGCACGTAGTTGTCAACCAGTACAGAAGAAAGCAGAATTACAATGAGAACTTTTATGGATTCCATTATCACTCATCTCCTTTCTCTGCGCAAGCAGTGCGGCAAGTCTTTGCATTGGGGCAAGCTGCACAGGAAAAAGATTTCTTGAGGGGAGCTTTGCCTTTTGTGATTGCATAAACAAGTGCAATAAGCATACCGTAAACCAGCATACCGCCGGGAGCTTTTGTAAGAAACTCAATCTTGTAATTCTCAAGGAAGGGAATTGCAAGACCTGCAAATGTGGCAGCGCCGAAAACTTCGCGGATAAAAGCCATAGCTGTCAGCGCAAGGGTAAAGCCAAGACCCATACCGATACCATCCAGTGCAGAGGAGAGCACTTTGTTCTTTCTTGCAAAGAGCTCTGCACGACCGAGGATGATACAGTTTACGGTGATAAGGTCAAGGTAAACACCCAGCGTTGCATACAGGTCGGGCATATAAGCCTGAACAAGGAGTTTTACCATAGTAACAAAACCTGCGATGATTACGATGAAGCAGGGAATACGCATGGATTCGGGAATGATGTTCCTGAGCAAAGAGATGAATACATTGGAACAAACCAGTACAGCAAGAGCTGCAAGACCCATACCGAAGGCGCCGTCAACAGTTGTGGTGGTTGCCAGTGTGGGACAAGTACCGAGAATAAGGACAAAAACGGGATTCTCTTTGATGATACCATTGAGTAATGTAGAGAGATTGTTGTTTTTACTCATTTTCAGTCGCCCCCTTTCAGAGTATTCATAGCGTCAAATGCACGCTGGATTGCAGTTTTGTATCCGTTTGTAGTGAGAGTTGCACCGCTGATAGCGTCGATTTCTGTGTAGTCGGTTTCTGTTTTGCCAACAAACTGACCATAGAAGCTCTCGTTTGCACAAGCATCGCCAAGACCCTGGGTTTCTGCCTGGGAAACTGTAAGACAGTCAAGAATCTTGCCTTCGGGTGTTATTGCAACACGTACAATGATATATTCGTTGGAAGCGGGATGATAATCGTCGCCGCCCTTGATGCCGTAGCCGGGACCCTTTGCTTCGATAACATAGTTGCCGGTTGCGGTTTTCTGTGCAGATACGATGAGGTCCTTGATTGTATCGTAAGCACTTACGTCTATATCCTCAAGGGTTGTTGCCTTGATTGTGTTGATTGCATCTGTGATGCTGTCAGGATTTTCTGCATTTGCAGAAAGAACGTTGCCCTCAGCGTCAACACCGATGAATTCTTCGCCGATAACAACAACGTAACCTGTGTTGTTGTCTGCAGAGTAGATTGCATCGATACCCTCCAAAACTTCAACAATGAACATCTTTGTGAAGCTGTCGCCTGCAGGAAGTGCAGCAGAAAGATTATCTGCAAGGATTTCTTCCTCTGTTCTGATATCAACAGAGCCACCATCCAGAATGATAACGGAGTTAAGAGCATCCTTAACAGCGTTCTTGTATGCTTCTGTGGTCTTTGTAGCGCCTGCCCAGGTGTCTACAGCCTCAACAGCTGCAGCATCCTTGTCGGCAAATTCTGCGCCGTAGGTTTTTTCCTTGCCGAGAGTTTCGTTAGAAGAAAGGCACACAGCGCCTGTTACAACACCATCAGCTGTCACACCGCACATAATTACCATATCGGTGCCGTAGCCGGAGGTTGTAAGCTTGATTACATAGCCAAGACCGGAGCTTTCTTTGTAAGCTTCTGTTACTGTAGCAGGCAGAGTGTACTGCGCAAGGTCAACACTCTCAAATCCTGTGCTGTCGGGCATAACCTCCATAAGTGCCGCATTGGCAGAAGCATTCTGATTTTTGATGATTATAGGCTCGGTGATCTGATTGATAACTGCAAGTAATAATGTAATTACAGCGCAGATGGAGATGAATACCGAGATATTCTTAAGGTGTTTTTTCATTGTTTGTTACCTCCCGCACCGAATACTCTACGTTTGGTCCAGATGTCAATATAGGGAGTGAGGATGTTCATAAAGAGAATTGCAAAGGAAACACCCTCGGGATATGTTCCGTAATAGCGGATAAGGCATGTGAGCAGACCTGCACCCAATGCAAAGATAACCTTGCCCCAGGGAGTAGCAGGGGATGTAACATAGTCAGTAGCCATAAAGATAGCACCGATGAACACACCGCCTGATAATGTAAGAGAAAGTGCAAGGGTGGGGTCAAAGCCCTTCATCAGCAGAGTAAAAGCGAAAACGGATGCGATAAACACAACGGGTGTGTGCCAGCTGATTACACGGCGGATTAAAAGGTAGATACCGCCAAGAAGAAGTGCAGCTGAGCAGGTTTCGCCGATAGCGCCACCATAGTTGCCAAGGAAAAGAGTCATCAGAGAAGGCATTTCTTCAGCCGCAAGGGGAGTTGCGCTTGAAACTGCATCAACAGGGAAAGCGGCGGTTGTCATTGAGCCGAATGCCACAAGCATGAATACAC
>CALEIO010000037.1 GCA_937875885.1 uncultured Clostridia bacterium
GGGGTATAGCTCAGTTGGTAGAGCAGCGGTCTCCAAAACCGCGTGCCGAGGGTTCAAGTCCTTCTGCCCCTGCCAAAATAAAAATGACCATCCACACGGATGGTCGTTTTTATTTTTACTTGGAATTATGAAGGACTTGAACCCAAAGTGGGCTTGCACCGTCAAAAAAATAGTCCTGTGGACTGTTTTTTAGGTGCAAGGTGCGAAGACGGGTACCGAAATCGTCAGATTTGGGTCGTCAAGCAGTGCAAATCCGTCTAAAAACGGATTTGCGTCCTTCTGCCCCTGCCATATTAAGAGTACTGTATTGATACAAATACAGTGCTCTTTTTGTTTTTTATATCAAATTTGCCCTGATTTTCAGGTTTTTGTAACGATATTAACTACCATACAATCTGATGATAATTCTTTTATCGCATTATAATCCTTGCTTTAAGCTCAAAAGTTACAAAAGCACCCACAAGCGGCAACGATAACGCCATAAACCGCAACGATAGGTGTATACCAAAAAATATTCCCTGTAAAGAGATACACTCCTTACAGGGATTCAGTTCAAGAAATATAGCTTAAATTTTCAACTTATTAGCTTTAACATAAGATTATTATGATTTATTAATTTTGTTTTAGTTGCTTAACAACGGTTTTACTAACTTCTTTACAAATTTTCAAAGTTGATTCTTTATCTCGTACAATAGAATAAGAAATATAGTCAGCTAATTGTTTTGCACTAAAAACACTAGTATCTTTCATATTCGAAAACTGTTCTATCATAAAGGTATAAAATTGCTCAGGTGTATAATTCATCCCTTCACGGATAAGAGCAATTTCGTTTAACTCAAAATCTAATAGATAGCACTCCATATTCAAAAACTCTGGTTTCTCGTTAAGCTTAGATGAAAATGAAGTTGCTAAGATATAATTTATATAACTAATAACATTTTTGAAGTTTATACGATAGAACAAATACTCAAGATAAGTTGTTGCAGCTGTTACTGGATGCTTTTTTTCCTCTTCAACGAAAAGTGCCATTGCTCGAGTATATTGACAATAATCACTAAACTCCCTTGTTTTAATCCCTTTTTCATATGCAACTAATTGTTGTTTATTGAGTTCCGAATAAATTAGGTCACGGTACAGCATATGCGGAGATTGGCTTTTCAGCTTATTAACTCTCCATATATCAACTCCCACATCAGATGGACTATAAAGATGCTTTTCAACAAAAAAACCAATATAAGCATTTTTCTTAATCGCTTCTTTTCCTTTATCCGTCAAAATCCATTTACCATCTGGGACAAACGCTCTCAAAGCCTTATCATCTACTTTATCAACCAAAACAGATACCATATCGGCTTTTTTCCCAGATACCTCTACTACATATTTTGTAGCAATATCTTGAAGTTCCGATACTTTCAATTTTAATAGAGATTCGCTAACATCAGGTTTACGGATAAAGCCACCATTATACAGATGACCTAACACTTCTTTAGGATAACCAATTTGATAGTTGTTTCGCAAATAAGCTGGAAATTTATCGCCATTAACATAGAATTTCTCAGCAATAAATAGCATTAACAGTTCCGTTGGATAAAGGCCATTTGCATCAGCAACTCCTTTTTGGCAACTATTAGACACCGGAGAAACAGCGGGAGCGGGAGCTATATTATTATTTATTACAGGAGACACTGAAACTTTAGTATCATCACCCTGCTTTTTTTTAAAAAGAAAAGAAAAGAATCCCATAAAAATCACCTCAATAACACTATAACATAGGTACATTGGATATTCAAGAAGAATACCAATATCGCAGGTAACCGTATATAATTAAGTATTATTCAATTTAAAAGGGAAATAGTTACAAAAAAGGGCCAATAAATCAATGGACCCTTTTGTATCAAACCCATACACCTTTGCCATATAAGGTGTAAGGTATTGATACAATGCTTTACACCTTATTTTTTCACTGCAAAACCACCTTTCCACCACACGTGTCCACTCGGTTGATTTATTCTTTAGTTTGTAGTATAATGCACTTGAATTTATTGCAGAAAGAAGGATAACTATGCTTGATTACGACAAGACTTATTATGCAGATATTGATATTGAGGGTTATGGTGTCATCACTGTGAAGCTGGACCAGGATGCTGCGCCCATTACTGCAGAAAACTTTGTGACACTTGCGGAAGAAGGCTTCTACGACGGCCTTACCTTCCACCGCATTATCGCAGGTTTTATGATGCAGGGCGGCGACCCCACCGGCACAGGTATGGGTGGCTCTGACGAAACCATCGTGGGTGAATTCCGCATGAACGGATACAGCAACAACCTGTCCCACACAAGAGGTGCAATCTCTATGGCTCGCTCCTCAGACCCTGACAGCGCAAGCTCACAGTTCTTCATTGTTCACGAGGACAGCTGTTTCCTTGACGGACAGTATGCCGCTTTCGGATATGTTACCGAGGGCATCGAGGTTGTGGATAGAGTCTGCGACGAGGCAATGCCTATCGACGAAAACGGAACCATTCCCAGAGACCGTCACCCCGTTATGAACTCTGTTACAATCAGAACAGAGGACTAACACCTGAATTACAACAAACCAAAGCGTTGCACACCAGAAGAGTAAACCAACACTCTCCTGCGGATGTAACGCTTTTTCTTTAATACTCGCACATAATTTATTGTGGAATTTCTGTGCTTTTATGGTATAATCTGTTTATATATTCAGAGTTGATGGGAGGGGTACATAATGCGGAAATATCTTATGCCGATTATTATGCTGACGATATTTGAAGCAGTCGCAATTACTCTCTGGCTTACCAAAGACAATTTATTCTATCTGTTCAATTTCAGCTATATCGGTTGCTCCATCGCCTTAGGCATTACACTCTTCATCAGAAAGCACAAGTACGCAAGACGTGTTACCCAGCTTTTGGTGGGGCTGTATATGTTGCTCTATCTGGGTTTGATTTGCAACGAAAATATGCAGATTGAGGGATTCTGGTATTATTTGTTCACCGGTGTTTTTGAAGCTGCCACAATTCATTATGCAGTGGCAAAAATTTTCGGCCCGTTGATTTTCGGAAGAGGTTGGTGCGGTTACGCCTGCTGGACTGCAATGGTGTTGGATTTTCTGCCATATAAAGCGCCCAAACAACCTCGAAAGAAAATAGGATTCATCCGATACATTGTATTTGTCGCTTCATTGGTATTTGTTTCTGCCCTGTTTTTAGCACAGACAGGCAATATAGAAAAAATAATGTTCTGGGCATTTATTACAGGAAATGTTTTGTATTATGCTGTCGGTATTATCCTTGCATTTTTGCTTAAAGATAATCGCGCTTTCTGCAAATACATCTGTCCGATTGCGGTGTTTATGAAACCCATGAGCTACTTCTCTTTATTCAGAGTGAAGTGTGACAAAAGCAAATGTATCTCCTGCGGAAAGTGCAAAAAATCTTGCCCGATGGATGTGGATATGACAGATAATTCCAGAAAACGTCAAAACGGAACAGAATGTATTCTGTGTTTTGAATGCAAAAAAGCGTGTCCGAAAGATGCACTGTAAGAGAAAACGACCATCCCATAAGGATGGCCGTTTTTATTTTTGTATTAAACCTAAAAGCTTGAGTCTTGAACGGATGCTGCCTGTGGTACGCTTGAACTTTTCTTTGAGTTCCTTTGTACTGCTGCCCGATTTGTAGAGCTTCACAAGCAGTTCATCATCTTCTTTAGTCCAGGGTTTGCCTGCATTCTCGACTTGCTTTTTATAAGAGTCTGTCTGCTTCAGCACAGCATACAAAGCACGGAGCACTTCGGGTTTATTGCAGACATTGTCGTCTGACAGCACTTCTCCCGTGGTTGGGTCGATGCCCTCTGCAAGTATTGCAACTATCTCTCTTGCTCTGTTTATATCCATAGTGCTCCCCCTGACATTTTCTTTTTCTCTGTATTCATTATATCATCAGAAAATCAAATGTAAACAGGTTGGTTTTTGTTGACGGATTATTTCTTGTGCTTATAATTTCCGAAAAAGCCGGGAGCACAGGAGCCTGCGGGGTTACCGTCTGCATCCCTGTGGCTGAATCCTCCGAATATTCCGGGGTCGGAGCTGCCTGTGCGGTTACCATTGTTATCGTAATGATTATAGCCGCCGAAGAAGCCGGGGTCTGACCTGCCTACTTTGTTGCCGTTTGCATCGTAGTTTGTGAAGCCACCGAAAAACGAAGGCTCACTCTTGCCAACAAACTTTCCGTGCTCATCGTAGTGTCTGATTTCTCCGAAAAATCCTCTTTCGCTTCTGCCTTTGTCTGCCATAACAAAATCTCCATCAGTATTGTATTTGTGTGTATTAATCCCTCTGTATATACAATACACTTATGTGTGTCCCATAAACAGTACTCACAAAATCATTTTCTACGGTTTTATATCAAAACTCCATTACAATGGTCGATTTCGTGCTGGATAATCTGGGCTGTCCAGCCTGTGAAATTCTTGATTCTGGTTTCGAACTTCTCTGTCTGCCATTTTACCTTTACAGACTGATACCGCTTACATTTGCGGGGACCGCCCAGAAGTGACAAACATCCTTCCTCGGTATCATAAGGTGCAGATTTCTTAATTATTTCAGGGTTGAACATCACCATATACTTACCTTCATTATCAAAGGCGATGATGCACTTGCGCACACCTATCATATTTGCTGCCACCCCCACACAGGAGTCCTTGTGTGCCGCTAATGTGTCCAGCAAATCCTGTGCTGTCTGTAAATCCTCTTTGGTAGCAACCTCTGATTTTCCGCTGAGAAAAATCGGGTCGTGCATAAGTTCTTTTACCATAGCCCTCACCTGCCTGCTCATCTTTTCGATTATTTATCACATTACTTTTTATGCAACAAAAGGCCGCAGAAATGCGACCTTTTATTTTAATTATTTCAGCAAAGAAATTGCATCAGAGATTGTTTTCTCGAATGCTTCTTTGCCGTATTCATCAACCTGTGTTTTGTTCTTCTCACCGTGGGTAAGACAGCCCGAGCCGCCTACACAGCCGCCCACACAGGCCATACCCTCGATGAAGTTGCCGCCCAGAGCCGCCTGGCTCTTGCTGAGCTTGAGGAGGGCCACGCGGCAGGCCTCGATGCCGTCGCAGACCACGGGCTTGATCTCAAAGTCGATGTTCTGCTCCTTCATCGCCTGCGCTGCCGCATCGGTCAGACCGCCGCTGCGCGCGAAGATACGACCAAAATACGAAGCGTTATCCAGTACGCCCTCCTCCAGAGAAGCAAGATCAATGTCGCGGCTGTCAAAG
>CALEIO010000038.1 GCA_937875885.1 uncultured Clostridia bacterium
TTCGTTTCTTGATAAATAAAGTTCTTTTCAAATTCATATTGTTCCTCATCATCAGCATAAAATGCAAAACCTTTCATGAGTTTTCTTTTAGCAGATGTTTCTAGTAACTGCTTTGCAATATCTTTTACTTTTGTGCCTGATTTCCTTAATTCTGCAATTACTGGATAATCTTCTTCCATGATCTTCTGCATCCATGCCCTTTTAAGTTTATGATCATATGCATGCTTATTGTTATAAGCATATGTGCACCATTCAAGATTATCAGAATCATTGTTCAGCTTATTTCCATCAATATGATTTACAACAGGCAGATTGTCTGGATTAGGAACAAATGCTTCAGCAACTAATCTGTGAACAATACCATGACCACAACCGGGGCAATAGTGCAAGGGTACGTCACATAAAGCGTGAGGTCTTTTTGCTACTTGTTCCATTATTTGTCACCCCCGATAAGTTTTTTTACTTCTTCGATGATTTCGTTGGGGTAAGGGATATTTCCGCCGCATCTTCCGAAGAAGTGAACGGGAATCTTGCCATCTGTTGCAAGTTTTACGTCTTCTACCATCTGTCCCATACTCATTTCTACCGAAAGGAATACTTTTGCTTTGTCAGCAAGCTCGTTTAAGCGTGCTTTGGGGAAGGGCCATAATGTTATCGGACGGAACAAACCTGCTTTTATGCCTTGTTCGCGGGCCGCGTTTACAGCTGTTTTTGCGATACGTGCAGTAATGCCGTAAGATACGATGATGATATCGGCATCTTCAGTAAGGTATTCATCATACATTACTTCGTTTTCTTCAATAGCCTTATATTTCTCATATCTTTCGAAGTTCTTAGCTTCAAGCTCTTCGGGCTTGAGGAACAGAGAGTTAACGATATTGTGGGAACGCTCGCAATTTGTACCTGTTACTGCCCAGGGCTTCTCGTACTCTGTAACCTCACCCATATCAAGGGATACAGGCTCCATCATCTGACCCATTGTACCGTCTGCAAGAAGCATTACAGTCATTCTGTACTTATCAGCAAGGTCAAAGCCCTTGAATGTCATAGATACCATTTCCTGAACAGAAGCAGGAGCAAGTACCAGCATATGATAGTCACCGTGGGAAGTACCCTTTACAGCCTGGAAATAGTCAGACTGTGAGGGCTGAATGCCGCCAAGGCCGGGGCCGCCACGCTGTACGTTTACGATAAATGCAGGAAGGTCGCAACCTGCAAGGTAAGAAAGGCCCTCGCCCTTCAGAGAGATACCGGGGCTGGAGCTGGAGGTCATTGCACGCTTACCAGCAGATGCAACACCGATAACCATATTAATTGCAGAAACTTCGCTTTCTGCCTGTAAGAATGTGCCGCCGATTTTAGGCATACGCTTTGCCATATAAGCAGCTATTTCAGTCTGAGGGGTAATGGGATAGCCCAGATAATGACGGCAACCTGCCATAATAGCAGCTTCTGCCAGAGCTTCGTTACCCTTCATCAATACCTTTTCTGACATATACTCTTCCTCCTTACTTCTCAACTGTGATTACACAGTCAGGACACATTGTTGCGCAGAAAGCACAGCCAATGCACTTTTCCTCATCTGTTACAGTTGCAGGATGATATCCCTTCTGATTGATTTCATCAGAAAGTGCAACTATCCCCTTGGGGCATGCGCCAACACAAAGAGCACAACCCTTGCAGAGGTTTTTGTTAAAAGTTACCTTTGCCATTTTTCATTCCTCCAATAGTGCGAAAATCTTTTACCATACCCTTTCCTGTAGAGTCAGAGGCAGAAGATTTTTGTATTTTTCTGAAAGTTCACAGTATATTTTATCCCAAACTGCGGTAAAACGCAAGGGGAGATTTGTAACTCTCTCGATTTCCTCAATAAAGCGGAATGAGCTTACCACATCTTCCGCTGTGGTAAGCACTCCTATATTTGAGTTATTCACTATTCCTGTAAACGGGATTCCTGCGGCAGATTCTATCTCTTCTTTCATCTCGAGAACATCTTCCACAGTCCTTGTGAGAGGTCTGTACATATTGACTACCATAAGCATTTCGTAGTCAGTTTTCATAATTCCCTCTCTGTATCTTCCCAGAGCATAAGCTCCTCTGTCATCTCCGCCCACATCGCAGACTGCGAAGGTTTTTTCATCGTCAATAACAGAGTAGGCTTCGGCGGGCAGTGCAGGCAAATCTACATTTGAATTTGCAAAGGGTGAGGAAATCATTCTGATTCCCTTTTCAGCCAGAATATCTGTGCTGTCCTTTGCTCTGTAGTAAGGGTTGACAATGTCAAGGTCAGCAAGTGCTACCTTTTCCCCTGTTACATCCTTAAGAAGTGAAGCATAGTTTACCGCAATGTTTGTTTTACCTGAGCCGTAATGCCCTGCAAATATTGTGATTCGCTTGAAATCCTTTATCATACCAGAGTAACCCAACCGAACTCATCAGCAACTGTACCGTTCTGGATACCTGTTACTGTATCGTAGAGCTTCTGGGAAAGCTCGCCGATGGAGCCGTCGCCGATTGTCATTACATCATCCTTGTAGCGGAGTGTGCCAACAGGAGAGATAACAGCAGCTGTACCTGTGCCGAATACCTCCTCAAGCTTGCCTGTGTTCTGAGCCTCAATAAGCTCATCAACAGAAATCTTTCTCTCCTCTACCTCGTAGCCCCAGCTCTTGCACAGAGTGATTACGGAGTTACGTGTGATACCGGGAAGAATTGAACCGGAGAGAGCAGGTGTTACAACCTTGCCGTCAATCTTGAAGAAGATATTCATAGCGCCAACTTCTTCGATATACTTTCTCTCAACACCGTCAAGCCAAAGAACCTGG
>CALEIO010000039.1 GCA_937875885.1 uncultured Clostridia bacterium
AACTGCGGGAGTTTGATGAGGCGATGATCGCATTGCTGAAAGAGCAAAAGGTTTTAAACCGCCCCGCCAAGTGCCTTTGGGTGCATCAGGACGATAAAGTGTTAATTTACACCAAGGGCGATCTCATTTTTGCCTTTAATTTCCACCCCGAAAAATCCTTCGAAGGGTACCGCATTCCGGCGGAAAAGAAGGGGACTTATCAAGTTTTGTTATCGTCGGATTCCGCAGTATACGGCGGTTTTTCGAGAATTGACGAAGATGTAAAGTATAAAACCTTTGCAGACGAAAACAGTCAAAACGGCTTTTTATGCTATTTGCCCAACCGCTCGGCGATTGTTTTTAAAAAGAAATAGATGATTTGATACAACCACCCCCCGATAGCAGAAATGTTCGCCAAGAACATTTCTGCTATCGGGGGTGATTCTTTTTATAATTAGGAAGATTTATGCAATCTTGTCGGGTTAAAAATGAATATTATGCATAAAATGATGCATAACCCATAGATTTGTGCATATATTCCACAAATACAAGGGATAAAAGGCAATTTCCGTTGTAGATATTATAAATTCTATAAAAAAATAACAAAAAAGTGTTGCATTTTAAAAATATGTGTGGTAAGATTTATTCATCATTTTTGAATTTTATTCAATTGGAGGACATTGAAATGAATAAAGAGAACATTAAAAAGGTTGTTTTGGCATATTCCGGAGGCTTGGATACATCGATTATCATTCCCTGGTTGAAGGAAAATTATAATAACTGCGAAGTCATTGCGGTATCCGGCAATGTTGGTCAGTGCGATGAGCTGGAAGGCCTGGAAGAAAAGGCGCTCAAAACCGGCGCATCCAAACTGTATGTGGAAGATCTGAACGAAGAGTTTGTCAATGATTTTGTTTTCCCCGCTGTTAAGGCAGGCGCAGTTTATGAGAATTATCTGTTGGGTACTTCTTTGGCCCGCCCCTGCATTGCCAAGCGTTTGGCGGAGATTGCCATTGCCGAAGGCGCCGATGCTATCTGCCATGGTTGCACCGGTAAGGGCAACGATCAGGTTCGTTTTGAGCTGACCTTGAAGGCATTTGCTCCCGATCTGCCCATCATTGCTCCTTGGCGTGAGTGGGATATCAAATCCCGTGAAGAAGAGATCGACTATGCAGAGGCTCACAATGTACCTCTCAAGATCAGCCGTGAGACAAACTACTCCAAGGATAAGAACATCTGGCATCTTTCTCACGAAGGTCTCGACCTCGAAGATCCTATGAACGAGCCTACATATAACAAAGAGGGCTTCCTTGAGATGGGTGTTTCTCCCGAGATGGCTCCCGATAAGCCCACTTATGTAACAATTCACTTTGAGAAGGGTGTCCCCACAGCAATCGACGGCAAAGAAATGTCCGCTACAGATATCGTTCTCACACTCAATAAGCTCGGTGGCGAGAATGGTATTGGTCTTCTCGACATCGTTGAGAACCGTCTTGTTGGTATGAAGTGCCGTGGCGTTTACGAGACTCCCGGTGGTGCAATTCTCTACAAGGCTCACAATGTTCTCGAGACAATCTGCCTTGATAAGGACACAGCTCACTACAAGGCTCTTATCGCACAGAAGCTTGCAGAGCTGGTTTACAATGCACAGTGGTTCACACCTCTCACAGAGGCAATCCTTGCATTCGTTAAGAAGACACAGGAGACAGTTACAGGTGACGTTACACTCAAGCTCTACAAGGGTAATATGATCAATGCAGGCGTTCAGTCTCCCTATTCTCTCTACGATCCCGAGATCGCTACATTTGACGAGGATGACGTTTACGATCAGTCCGAGGCTACAGGTTTCATCAACCTCTACGGTCTTTCCACAACAGTTTATGCTCGTATGAAGCAGAAGAATGGTCTTAACTGATTACTTCTCTTAACTTAAACTACTACAATTTTCAGATAAGCAGGTAACATTATGGATAAAATGTGGGCAGGCAGATTTTCAAAACAGCTTGATAAGTTAGCAGATGATTTCAATTCATCCATCCGTTTTGACTGCCGTATGTATAAACAGGATATTGAAGGCTCGATTGCTCATGCTCTGATGCTTTCTTCAAAAGGCATCATCACTAAGGACGATTCCTCAAAGATTATCGACGGCCTCACAGCAATTCTTGAGGATATCGAGTCTGGTGCTCTTGAGTTTGATATGAATGCAGAAGACATTCATATGTTTGTTGAAGCAGAGCTTACAAAAAGAATCGGTGATGTAGGAAAAAGACTTCATACAGCTCGCAGCC
>CALEIO010000040.1 GCA_937875885.1 uncultured Clostridia bacterium
TTGCGTTACCCATGTGCATCGGACCTGTCGGGTTTGCGGAAACGAATTCAACGTTTACGGTCTTACCCTCGCCGAAGTCTGAACGGCCGTAATCAGCACCGCATGCGCGTACGTCACGGAGAATGGCTGAATAGTATTCGTCGCTGAGATAGAAGTTGATGAAGCCTGCGCCTGCAACCTCGCACTTGGCAACGTATGTGCCCTCAAGGTTGATGTTTGCACATACAGCGTCAGCTATCTGACGGGGTGCACGGCGGAATACTCTCGCGCCTGCCATAGCGGCATTTGTTGCCAGGTCACCGTTTGCACGGTTTGCGGGAGCTTCGATGATAAACTCAGGTGTCTGTGCCTCAGGCAGAAGACCCTCGGCCATAGCCTTTTTGAAAGCATTGATAATTGCTTCGTTTAACTGTGAAATTGCATTTGCGGAAGTTTTGGACATATTAGTTTCCCTCTTTTTCTGTAACTTTTATATAAATCTCGTTTTTGCTTACAAGTCCTGCGTTGAAGTCCAGGGAGTAGCTAACGTAAAGTGTACCGCCGTGATCGTTAAGGTTGTTTTCTACAGAGTCTGTGAAAACCCCAACCATAAGGTCACCCACCATTGTGGAGTAGTGGCATTGGTGGCGTCTGCCTTTTTCAAGAACAAGCCTTGAGCGTGCAGGACCTCCTCTGATGACTGTAACCATACGGTCTTCTTCAACCTTCACTGTGTTTTCAAAGCAGATGTTCGGGTTGTCGTTGTCATACTCCTTGTAGCTGATGTAACGACTGCCGTTTTTTTCTATGTATTCTCCGGCTGTTTTAAGCTTGATAGTCTCTTTTTCGCCGTCAACAATCTGTGTTCCTGTTACGGAAATAATAAAATTCTCGTTCATAATCTTCTCTTGCTTTATCAGAATTCTTCAATATCTATCTGTGTTACTTTGTGGCGGATATCTCTGGAGAGGAACATTCCCGCCATATTTTCGAAGTTGTCGGGAGTATCGCTTACAAAGAAGCTGTATTCTCCGCAGGTGTCTGTGCTGCTTTCCAGATTGTGCTCTTTCAGAAGCTGTGCTGTGTACAGAGCAGTTGCCTTGCCTGAATCTATGAGTGTAACCTTGTCGCCCAGAGTCTGTGCGATGGCATCTGTCAGTAGGGGGTAGTGGGTACATCCGAGGATGACTGTGTCCACGTCCTTTTCGATAAGTCCTTTGGTGTAGTGTTCAACTACGCTTTTAACGATGATGTCATCAGGATTAGTGAATCCGTTTTCAACCAGAGGAACAAACAGGGGACAATCCTGCTCAAAAACCTGAAGCTGTGGATTTATCTGCTGAAGCTTCTGCTTGTAGCTGTGGGAGCTGATGGTGGCGGTTGTGCCGATAACTCCGATTTTACCATTTTTGGTAGCGTTTGCGGCAGCGAGAGCAGTGGGGTTAACAACTCCTGTAAAGGGGACGCAGAGGGTATCTCCCAGATTTGTGGCAACGGAGCTTACTGTACCGCAAGCGGCAATAATAAGCTTTACATTGTGGCTCAGAAGAAAGTTTACGTCCTGCTGGGCATATTTGATGATGGTATCGCCAATGGTGGCACCAATCAGGAGCTCCTCCTGCATAGCCTGCCCC
>CALEIO010000041.1 GCA_937875885.1 uncultured Clostridia bacterium
GCATTCTCATAACGTCGTCAGCCGTAACGAAGGACATCTCTGTATCAATCTGTGTGAACTCGGGCTGACGGTCAGCTCTTAAGTCTTCGTCACGGAAGCAACGTGCAAGCTGAATGTATCTGTCAAAGCCCGAAAGCATAAGAAGCTGCTTGTAGATCTGGGGAGACTGGGGAAGCGCATAGAAGCTGCCCTTGTGAACTCTGGAGGGAACAAGGTAGTCACGTGCGCCCTCGGGAGTGGACTTCATCATCATTGGAGTTTCAATCTCAATGAAGCCGTTCTCGTAGAAATAGTCACGTGCAGATTTGCAGATTTCGTTTCTCATCATAAGATTCTTCTGCAGGGGTCTGCGACGAAGGTCAAGATATCTGTACTTAAGACGAAGCTCTTCGTTTGTGTTAAGGTCGTCGAGAATTTCAAAGGGAGTTGTTTCTGCTTTTGAGAGCAGACGAAGGTCACAAACGTCGATTTCGATGTTACCTGTGGGAATGTCAGGGTTTTTAGAGCTTCTCTCTCTTACTGTACCCTTTGCACATACAACATACTCACTTCTGAGTGTCTGTGCTTTCTCAAAAATTTCTTTGTCTGTTTTATCGTCAAAAGCAAGCTGAACAATGCCTGTGCGGTCTCTCAGGTCAACGAATACCAGCTGACCTAAGTCACGCTGCTTCTGCACCCAGCCGCAAACTGTTACTGTGTCACCGATGTTGCTGTCGCGCAGGTCACCGCAGTAGATAGTTCTTTTGAGTCCTGTCATAAATTCTGCCATATATTGCCTCCTGTGTGTTATTCGTTGAAACCTACGGCGCTTGCAAGGTCTGCCGCAAGAAGATTTTCTAAAAATACTGCAGGGTCATCAATTGACACCTCAGTCTGGTCGCCGCTTTCCATATTCTTGAGGATAGCTTTTCCGTTTTCAATTTCGTTATCACCGAGAACAATAGAAAACTTTGCGCCGATTTTGTTTGCATATTTCATCTGAGCCTTAAGACCTCTGCCCACAATGTCAAACTGTGCGCCGATGCCTGTCTCTCTGACCTCTCTCACAAGCTCAAAAGCCTTGAGCTGTGCTTTGTCGCCTAATGCTGCTACGTAGAGCATATCAGCTTCGGGCTTGGGAATCTGAATTCCCTCGGCTTCCATAACCATAAGAAGTCTTTCAAGACCGATTGCAAAACCGAGAGAGGGAAGGGGATTGCCGCCCAGTTCCTCGATAAGACCGTTGTATCTGCCGCCGCCGCAAACAGTGGACTGTGCGCCGATGCTGTCAGAGATAAACTCAAAAACGGTGTTTGTGTAGTAGTCAAGGCCACGAACGATGGAAGAGTTTACTGTGTACTCTATGTTTGCAGCGTCAAGGTATGCCTGAACCTTTTTGAAGTGGTCGTCACACTCTTCACAGAGGAAATCTGTGATTTTGGGAGCGTTCTTTGCAATATCCTTGCAAACAGGGCTCTTGCAGTCAAGAATTCTCATGGGATTCTTCTCAAGTCTTGACATACAGGTGCCGCAGAGTGTGTCTGTGTGCTGTGCAAAGTATTCCTTGAGAGCTTTGTGGTAGTTCTTTCTGCACTCGGGGCAGCCGATGGCGTTAATCTCCAGACGAACATCAAAAAGCTGAAGTCTTTCAAAGATGGATTTTGCTGCGCAGATAAGCTCTGCATCAGAGATGGGATCGTTTGCTCCGTAAACCTCCATACCAAACTGGTGGAATTCACGCTGTCTGCCGGCCTGGGGCTTTTCGTAGCGGTAGCAGGTTGTGAAGTAGTGAGCCTTGATGGGCAGACCGTCGTTGTAAAGCCCGTGCTCAAGAAGTGCTCTTGCTGCACCTGCAGTACCCTCGGGACGAAGAGTGAGTGATTCACCGCCCTTTGTTTCGAAGGTGTACATCTCTTTCTGTACAACGTCTGTGCCCTCGCCAACACCACGCTGGAAAAGCGCTGTCTGCTCAAAAACAGGAGTGCGGATTTCAGAGAAGCCGTAAACTCTTGCCTCGTCTGCAAGAATCTTCTCTACGAACTGCCATTTATAGCTGTCACGGGGAAGAATGTCCTCCGTGCCCTTGATTTTTTTAGTGATAAGTGCCATTGCACGTCATCCTTTCCTGAAATAAAAAAACAAAAATATTTATACAGTATATATAATATCATAAATGCACAGGGTTTTCAACATAAATATTGCGCAGAAAAAAGAAAAGCCGCCTTGCTTTAAGTTAAAACAAGACAGCTTTGATTTCTGCTATTTGTCAGTCGGACATACACTGTGACGCAGGACGATATTCGTACATAACGTGCAGAGTGTTGTCGGTAAGTCTGCACAGACCGCCGTTTTCATCGTACTCGTAGGTGATGGTTTCGGATACACCAGACTCATCGGTTTTTGTTTCGGATGTAAGTCTGCCGAATTTATCGTATTCAAGCTTCCAGGTACAGCTGAAAATCACTTCAGAGGAATCTCCCTCATGTTTGGTCTGTTTGATTACTTTTCCGTTTTCGTCATATTCATATCCGATATAGGATGTTGTTTTGCCGTCAGCATCCAGAGAATTTCTCTTAACAAGATGATTCAGAGTATCGTACTCCATTGTTTCGTGTAGAGTGTCGGTTTTCATCTCTGTAATCTTGCCCGTTGTGTTGTACTTGAAGATTGCTGTTGAGGCAGAGTCTGTATCATAGTTAAGCACTCTTTTTGTAACAAGACCCGCGGCGTTGTATTCCTCGAGAGTTTTCTCAAGGTCACTGCGGATAACAGCGGTATAGCTGCCGTCGGATTTGTTTTTGTAAGTATAGTTGCAGGTGATACTGTTGCCTTTTGATGTTACGGTTTTGATGACGGGACGATAGTCTTCGTTATATTTGTACACAGATTCTGCACCTGTTTCGGTGTCGGTCTCTTTGTACAGGAGATATTCCTCATCGGGGAGAGGTGCAGCATCTGCTTCGCTCTGTGAGGGGTTTGTGGATTCTGTGTTGGTTGTTGTGTCTGCTGTGTTTTTACAAGCGCAAAGTGAACAGCAGAAAAGCATTGCAATTATAAGGGCAATGATGCGTTTCATAGAGGAACCTCCGCCTATGTAATATGAGGGGAATTTCGGGATTATACGTCGTAAGTTTTGTCCAGAGCCTTGAGCTCGTTGTAGGTGTCAACCTCAATAATATCCTCAAAAGAGCACTCTCTTACGTGGATTTTGTATTCATCCTTGAAGTATTCAAGAGCAACCTGGTCCCAGTATCTTTCTTTTCCGCCGGGGGACTGGAACACCTGCTTGATGTGACCCACAAGACGGGCACCGTCTGCTTCGTCCCAATAAGAGATACCGAACATATGGTGACAGTTTGTGCCGCCTACAAGAAGCTTTTTGATAACACCGCTGTCGTTGGTTTCAAAGCACCAGTCATCGGTTTTGTCTACAGGTACACCAAGGTAGTTGGAGTGATACTGATATTTTGTGATAAGCTTAGGGTTGTAGAGCACAAGGTCACCCTCCAGCACGTAAGCATTCTTGAGCAGATAGCTTGCGCATACAGCAGAAGAAATGTTGTTTGCTTCGTTGTACTGGGGATTTTCGATAAATTTGATTGTAGGATAATCGTAGAGAAGCTGATCAAACTGCTCTGCAAGGTAGCCTCTTACAATGTATATCTCGCTGATGCCTGCAGCCACAACCGCATCAAGCAAAGTGGTGATGATGCGCTTGCCGTTTACTCTGATGAGGGGCTTGGGTGTGTTGAGGGTTACGGGCACCATACGGGAGCCGAAGCCTGCAGCAATAAAGATTGCTCTTTTTACTCTGAAGGGCTCCAGTGCGTCGATGCCTGCAGCGGTGATTATACCATCTTGAATATAACCTTCGTTTGTAAGTTCAGCAAGACATTTGTTAACAGTACCCACAGACATTTTTGTTTCTGTGGCAATTGTTCGCTGGGGAATGGAAGCGTGCTTATCGGAAAGATAAACAAGCACATCAAATTGTTTTTTGGAAATCATAGCTGTATCGTTTCCTTTTCTGTAATAATAGTCAGAAATTGAACATCCGGCAGATGAAAAATCTGCATTTGAAAACTAAAGAAACCCTCTGCAGGATTTTCCTCACAGAGGGGTTTCTGATGTTGAATTTTTGAACAAAAGGGTGGATTACTTATCTTCGCCGAAAGAGCCTGTAATCTCTTCTTCAACCTCTTTGTTACGGTTTTCGTCGATGCCCAGCTTTTCGCTGATTTTATGCTTTGCACGACGGAAGTAAACTGCCACTACTGCACCCAGTGTAACAGCAACGCCTGCAACTGCAGCAAAAACCATAGACATACTTGCAGCATCGATATAAGCTGTAATAATCTGCATCTTTATTTCCTCCGAGTGTTTGATCTTAAAACAAATACATTATATTACCCGTGTACAAAAAAGTCAAACTTTATTGTATTGTGTCACAAGGTTTTATTTTTTGTTCTGCTGTTTTTTAATAAGCTGTTCGTAAATGTACTTTGCTCCTGCAAGTCCGCTTTCGCCTACGTTGTAGATGTTGCGGTTGAGAGCCTCTGTAATCTGCTTTTCGTATTTATCGGGGTTTGTCAGCAGCTCCTCAACAGTTTCGGGGATAGTTGAGAGTTTGTCTGTGTCTACAGAGATACCAACCTGATCTTTCCAGGAGATTTCTGTGGGCACAAAGGGAATCTTTGTGTAGTTGGGATTAAGCACCTTCATGGGAGTGTTGATAAACAGAGAAGGTTTCTTTGTAGCGTAAGAAAATTCGTAGGCAATGCCGGACCAGTCGGTAATAAGCAGGTCGGATTCCCAGATGGTGCGGTTGGAAGAGAAGTCCATCTCGATAACAAAATCGTCACCGTCGCATCCGTCGTACTTTTTGATGATGGCATCCATCTTTGCAGGGAAGCGCTTGATGAACTCGGGGTGAGGACGAAGAATAACCTTGTTGCCCTTGTGCAGAAGACCTTCCATAAGGTCATCGAGGCAATACTCAAGGATGTTGTCCTCCTGCCAGGAGGGAGCAAGCAGAATCTGCTTTTTGTCTTTTTGCACCTTCTCCATCTCATCGTACATTTTGCAGAGGTTGTCGATAAGACCAAAGCCTACGGGCACGAGCGTTTTTTCGGGAAGATTGTAGAGCTTTTCTGTAGCACGGATTTCATCCACCTGATGGGGGCCTACACAGAAAATTGTATCAAAGTGGTCATAAGCACCCTCACGTACACACATAGTGGTGCTGGTGGGTCCGTGGAAGGTATAGATGTATTCTACGTCTTTCTTTACATAGGAACGCTTGATGTAATATTTCTCCAGGTCGGGAGTAGTCATCAGCACAATTTCAGCATCCATCTTCATCATAAATGTGATGATCTTTTTGGGTCCTATGTAGTAAGGTTTAATGCGGGGCTCCTGCTCTGCTTTCTTGAAGATTGCATCGTCAGGATCGTTGGTTACATAGTGAATGGTGAGGGATGTGTTTTTGAGCAGAGCGTTAATTGTATTCTCAAAGTACTTGTAGAAACCGCTCTTTTCGGAGTAGATGACAAGCTTTTTGTTTACAATGGAGAAAAAGCGTTTGTAGTCGGCTCTTTCTCTTTTTGCGTTTTCGTCTTTGCTGAAGAGCTTTTTCTCGGGTTTATTGTCGAGAGCTTCAATAGCCGCAAGCTCTGCGCGACTTGCTTCCAGCTCGGGGTAGTCAACATACTTTTTGGGAGGAATGATTGCATTGAGAAGCAGAAGCTGCAGCACTGCAATAACATTACTTGCAACCCAATACAGAGCAATGCCTGTGGGGACAAAGAAACCAAGATAAAGGGAAAGTCCCACAGAGAAAATCATTGTGCCGTATTTGTTGCCTTTACCTTGCTCTGCCTGCAGTACGTTGATTTTGTTCTGAATAAAGCAGAGAAGCCAGGAAGAAAATCCTGCAATAATGGGAGCAAGAGCATAAACCCAATTTTGTGCAACTGTCTGGCTGGGAGTTGCAGAAAGGTCAAATCCGAAGAAATCCAGGTCAAACTTCTGTGCGTTGTTTATGGCGGCGGCACCGCTTTCGGTTTCCAGAAGAGTGCTGAAAGTTTCGGGGTATGTCTTGATTGCGTACATAGCGTTGATTTCAACAGAGTTTGCTTCTGTGTCAATCTCCACAACAGAGGATGCGGTCTGGTTTATGGAATTGATTACATCAGAGGGAGTGTTGAAGATGTAAGAAAAAGGATGATAGATAACCGCTACAACACCCAGAAGAAGCACAATCTGCAGAGCCAGAGGAAAAAGACTTGCAAAGGGGTTGTACTTCTGCTCTTTATACATACGTGTCTGCTCTTCGCCGATTCTCTCTGCATCGCCGTAGTATTTTGCTTTGAGTCGGTTGATGGCAGGCTGGATTTTTACGATTTTAATAGAATTCTTGTGTACCCAGATTCCCACGGGAAGAATGATTATCTTTGTTACCAGAGTAAAAAGGATAATGGCCAGACCGTAGTCGCTGACCAGGGAGTGGCAGAATTGCATAATATATCCCAGCGGGATTGCAAGCCAGGACATAAGTGTATCAAACATGTATTTTCCTCCATTCAGAGTTGAGACAAGCCCAAATTATTTCATTGTATATTATACGGCAAAGCTTTCGGCGTTGTCAATTGCAAAGAATGGTATATATAACAGAAAAATCCGCAAAAAGATGAACTTTGAAGATACAGGTGGGTTTTGTAACTTTTGTGTTGTTGAATTGTGGGTTTTTATGTGATATATAAAAGATAGCAAGAGGTGAGCCTGATGAACAAAAAGACAAAGTTGACAGTAGCAATCATAGCTTCAGCTATGGCTCTGGTTTTTATAGTGGTGCTTATAGTAGGTGTTGCAGGTAAAAAAACCACACCTGCACCGGAAGTTGACACAAGCACCGAAGAAACACAGCTTCAGACAGTACCCACAACAGTAATCGAGGACAAAGGAGTGCGCCTTTCTTTCATAGGTGACTGCATTATCGGTAGTGAATCGGGCAAGGTCAACGATGGCAATTTTGCCTGGATGGCGCGCAACAAAGACCACGGATATTTCTTCTCAAAGGTTTACGATGTGCTGTCAAAGGATGACCTGACTGTTGCTAATGTGGAGTGTGTTCTTACAGACAGAGACCTTGAAAAAACAGGCAAGGACTACAGCCCTGCGTTCTGGTTCAAAGCACCTGCAGGGGATGCAGACATCCTCACCAAAGGCTCTGTTGAATTTGCAAGCATTGTAAATAATCATACTTATGACTACAGAGAAGAGGGCTACAACGATACGGTAGAAGCTCTGAAAGCCCAGGGTCTGCTTGTGGGAGAAAGTCTTTCTCCTGTTTATGTAGAGAAAAAAGGTATAAAAATCGGCATTGTCAGCTGTAATCTTTGGGGAAGCTATCAGGCAGCGTACATAGAAGAAGCTCTGGAAGAAATGCGGGACAAATGCGATTATAAGATTGTGTTCTTCCACGGAGGGACAGAGGGTGTGCACGAACCCGATAACTATAAAATTGACGCTTGCAGATATCTGGCACAGACAGGTCTTTGTGACCTTATTGTGGGAAGTCATCCCCATGTGCTTCAGCCTATGGAGGTTGTAAACGGAGTTCCGATTCTGTATTCTCTGGGCAATTTCTGCTACTCTGCAAATAATTATCCCGAGAACAAAACTGTAATCTTCCAGGTAAATCTTGAAAAGAACGGCAACGAAATTACAACAGCAACAAGCCTGATTCCCTGCTACGTTTATACAGGCAGCATCAACAACTATCAGCCAGCGGTTATGACAGATAAGGATGACATCAACCAGGTGCTCGGTATGATGTCACAGGTGGTTGAGCATCAGACAGAGCCTCCCTCAACCACAGCCGCCACCACTGCTCCCGAAAATGTTACCGAAGCAGTGGAGGAATATATTCCTCCGGAGACCGACCCCCAGGAAGATGTTGTTGAGGATGAATATTATGAAATCCCCGACTACGTTGAGTCTGAAACCCAGATTTATCAGTATTAATTCAATCGGATAAGAAAAAGAAAACCCCTTGCACAAAAGTGCAGGGGGTGCTTTGTTATCAGAGTTTGATATCGAAGAGTTTAGCAGCATTGCGCCACATAATGTTTTCGTAGTCAGTAGGGGAAACCTGAGCTTTGAACTCGTTCCAGTATTCCTGATACAGACTCCTGTCGCCTTTTCCGTTGTTAAGGTAGGTATCTTTGCCGTCGATGGGGGAGTCGGAGCCGAACAAGAGACGTTCGCTGCCGCATTTGTCTATAAATTCCAGAGCACTTTTTGTGCTGACCCAGGTGGTGTCCCCATAAAGATTCGGGAGCTTACTGCACAGCTCAATAGCTTCTTTGTTGTCGGAGCCCAGACCCAGGTGCACCATAACAAAGTTTGTTTCGGGATAAAGCTTTGCCATCTCGAAAAGTCGCATAGGATTATCGTCATAGTCGGTGCCTGTGTGGCTTATGACAGGCAGATTGTATTCTGCAGCCAGGTCTATATATTTTCTGCATTCTGCAGAAGTAAAAGCACAGCCTGCGTGAAAAGGATGAAACTTGATTCCTTTGATGACATCTAGGTTGTTTTCTATGAGCGTTTTAAGCTCGTTTGTTATGTTTTCCATAGGTTTTACCCAATGCTGGAGAGATATTCTGCCGGGATTTTCCCTTGCAAAGGCGAGGGCTTTCTTCAGACATTCAATCTGGGACTTTTGCTCTGATTGGGGCAGAAGTTTTCTGTCGTGCCCGTGGGAAGCAGCTTCCGCGTTAGAAACAACAACGTGGTCGATGCCGTATTTATCCATTGAGTAGAGCACGTCTTCCTCGGTCATTACAAAACCAAGACCTGTGCCGATGTGTACGTGAGTATCAATAATCATTATTAATCAATCCTTTGCGATATTATCTGTCAAACAGAGCCTCAACCTGCTCTACAGTAGTGTCGGCTGTGTGGGATGTTACGATAATGCACAGGTAGTCGCCCAGACTGCGGGCATAGTAGGACTGTGTTGCAGTATCGTCTGCGGTTGAGATTGTGAGGGATTTGCGGTAATATTCGTGGCCGCAGATGGTGACAGCTTCTGTGTCAGAGAGGGTGTAGGGGTTGTTTTCTGTGTCAATTGTCTGCAGAAAACTGTCCAGCACCTTGTTAACAAAATCCTTTGCGGAGGATGTGGAGGTAACAGCAGAGAGTTTTGGGTTTTCGATGCCCATAAGCACAGCAATTCTGTCTTTTTCGGACTGTGCAATCATATCGTAAACAGTGGAGTTGTTTTTTAGCAACGTTTCAAAGTCTTCTGTTGCAAAAACCTTGGGGTCAATGTTGCAGGCAGAAGCAAGCTCTTCGTCTGTAGCAAACACCCAGTTGTCGGAGGGTGCGCTGAAGGCAACGTCTGTGTATTCGCTGACAAAGTCAAGACCATTTACAGAACCTCTTGCAGGAGGTGTGTCGGGCAGGTCTGTTTTTTCTTTGGTGCTTCCGCAGGCTGCGCACAAAAACAGAACAGCGGCACAAAGCATAAGGGATAAAACTTTTTTCATAATTACCTCCGTGTTATTTGAACATAGAATCAACAGAAGAAATTTCTGCATTTTCGGGCAGAGTGACAATGATGTTTGTCATATAATGATCGATTCTGCGCAGATAATAGATGCGGTTTAAGGTTGTGTCGGCATTTGATGACCTGAAAGCCAGTTTGTAATATTTATTGCCGCCAAAGGTTACGGTGCCTTCTTCAAGTACTGTTGAATCGGGTGTTTCGCAGAATGCATTTTTGAGCATATCCGCATAGTCTTTTGCAGAAAGTTCGTCGCCTTTTGTAATTTGCAGATTTTCGTAGCAGATGCAGACAGAGGAGTTGTTTTCTTTGTAAGAGGCGTACATATCGTAAACTGCGGGATTTGCTTCGGCTGTTGCATTGAAATCTCCGAAGGAGTCTGCTTCAATGCCTGAATATGTCAGCAGCTCGTGTTCGTTGGCAAATGCCCACTTTGCAGGTTTTGTAAAGGTAAGGTTCAGGGTTTTGCTTGTGTATATGTTGCCTTTCGTTGAACCTTTTTTCAGAACGGAAACATCACTTTCGGGTGTGGTTTCGGTTTCTGCAGAGGGATCTGTTGCAGGTGCAGTTGCAGAGTCTGTTACAGATTCCGTCACGGACTGTGTTGCAGTTGCTGTTTCGGTTTCGGGTGCAACTTGTGTGGTTTCGTGGGAATGGTCATGAGCAGAAGCACTCTGCTGTGTTGTGTTATGGGTGTGGTCGTGCACATCTGTTGTGCTTTGTTTTGCGGCGCAACCTGCCAGAGAGCACACCATAAGAGATGCTATAGCAAGGGTAATCAGTTTTTTCATAACTATACCTCCAAAAGTTCTGCTTTAATAATACCACCGAGAGGCTATCAAGTCAATTTGAAAGAGTGTGCAATATTTGCCCTTTGGTTTGCATAATTTGTATTCTTGAAAAAAAGTAAAAATTTCTACCCAAAAAACTATTGAAAAATGGCGCAAAATGGCATATAATGTCCCTGTATGAGTTATCTCAACTTTTTAATTTCAGAAAGGAGTAGCAACAAAATGAACTATTCTCATGAAGTACAGAAAATGTGTACTGTTGCAAAAGGACCCAAGCACGGTCCCGCACCCATTCCCGAAGAGGGCAAATGGGTAAAATCCTATCAGATTTCCGACATTTCCGGTCTTTCTCACGGTGTAGGCTGGTGTGCACCCCAGCAGGGTACATGTAAGCTCACACTCAACGTTAAGAACGGTATTGTAGAAGAGGCTCTGGTTGAGACTCTCGGATGCTCCGGTATGACTCACTCTGCAGCTATGGCTGCTGAGATTCTTCCCGGCAAGACTCTCCTTGAGTGTCTGAACACAGACCTTGTTTGTGATGCTATCAACACAGCTATGAGAAACATCTTTGAGCAGCTCGCTTACGGCCGTTCACAGACAGCTTTCTCAGAAGATGGTCTTCCAATCGGTGCTGGTCTGTCCTGACGGATCAGCTGTCCAGGATGCCCACGTCGCTCCGTCATAACCGTATGAATAGGCAGGATTTATGGCATAGGCATTGTCGGCTGCATTCCTGATATATCTTATGAACTCAGGTCCGTTCATCATGCGGAAGGCCTTGCCTACAGCCATGCTGCTGACACCGGCCTCGCCGCTGTAGCTTATGCTTTTCTTTTCTATCTTTTCGTAGTTTAATGAACGAGTTTCGCCAAACACCACGTAGTCGGGATTAACGTCGTTCATAGAAAAGCCAGCGTCGTACAAAGCGTTAACTAAACCCGGTTCGCCGATAACGTAAACCGAACCGCCCGGGCATTGA
>CALEIO010000042.1 GCA_937875885.1 uncultured Clostridia bacterium
CCGCTGGGAGTAGTAATGTCTATACCCAGACTCAGAACTGTTTCGTTGCTGGCCGTGCTCTGTGATTTTTCTTTGTAGTAGACATATAACTTAATAGAGTCAGGCCATCCGGAAGGAGTGCCTGTTTTAACCAGTTTTGCTACACCGCCTGTCATTGCCATTGTCCTTCACCTCCTACCCATCTTTTAACCACCGAGAGATCAGGTTGCACGGTCTCTACGAACCCACCTATGGAGAAACTGCTTGCAACCTCAATATTGTCGATATACAGCTTTTTATCGCTGATGTACGCCATCTCTCTGCCGTTGTAGTCATAGAACACCAGTCGATCTGCTGTGAATCTGGCATACTGACTAAAGACCTTTACACCGTCAACCTCATTGGTCTGCCCGATCTCAAGTCCGAATATCGGAATTCCAGCCTCGTTATAGTAAAGCAGACCTGATTTGATACAAGCATTGACCTCAATAAGAGTGGATTCTACATTATCAATGTCTGTGATGATCTGCTGTAGGTTGGTGAACAGCTGCTCAATATCCGTAGAAGTGGCCTTGAATTGTCCCTCTGTCAGCTCCACGAAAGTGCCATAGTCAGATTGTGCCACATATTCCCCGGTGAGCCTTGCGTTGATCTTCTCATAGTAGGCATTGACGATATCCGCACTCTTGATGATCAGAGCCTTCAGCTCATTGAAATTGACAGTATTGTCCTTCTTGTCCTCTCCACCGGAACTGCCTGTGGTGGCTTTGGTTGTGAGTTTGTTACACACAGTGCTTAAAATGTTGATGTCTCCGGTAGAAACAGTTGCATCAATGTTTTCGCATTGTTTTGCATTGATGATGCTGATATCACCTGTGGAGGCTGTAAGCTTAATTTCATCTGCGCTGATATTCTGAAGAGATATTGAGCCTGTGGACACAGATGCATTGAGCGTTTTGTAGATATCCTCGGGCAGACAGATGATAACAGCAGAGGATTTGAAACTGAAAGGCTTTATGTGAGTGTACCATTTTGTTTTTGTGCTTGTAATGTTGAGGGTGCCTTCCTGCAAGGTGACTGTGTGGGGGAGGGTTTCGTCTTCAAAGCAGGTCACTGTGCATAGGTTATCTTTTGAAAGCTCAATGGTAACGTCGGTAACAGCACAGTCAATGTTTATAGCATCGATTTCATCTTTGAATTCATAGGAGCTTGTTGTGTAAACAGAATTGTCCAGCTTTGAAAGGTCAAAGCCTGTGGCAAGGAGCACTCCTGTGCAGATTAATATACCCGCAAGGATAAAACATAAAGCAACAGCTATGGTTATGTATTTAGTTTTCTTCGTCATCGCCTTCAAACTCATCTTCAGCTACCTCCTTTGAAATGAAAAAGGATTTTATCCACATAAGGAATTTTTTTGATAGTTTAATAAAGAATTTTGTAATTCTGTTACTTGCAAAGAACATAAGCACTCCAAGACCTACACTTGCAAGACCTATTCCCAGCACCGCGAAGGCTGCGTAGGCATTGCTTGTGAAAAACAAAGGAATTGTACCGATAATTCCTGCTACACCGCAAGCAACTAAAGAAATTGTTGCAGCATAAAGAGAAACTACCACAGAGAGAATTATCGCAAGAAAGGACACAACTACCGAAAGAGCGCAAACAAGCAGCACAAGCCACAAGGGAGAGCCAACAATCAGGAGAGTGATTTCTCTGGAGCTTAATACAGGATGGTCTTTTTTGAGCTTCGCTTTTACAAGCTTTGGCAGGGAGGTTTCTGCAAGAAGAATCTGCATTGCTATCTCCTTGGGGTTTCCTATTTCAGAAAGTGCTTCTTCTTCAGAAAATCCGTCTTCAATACGGTCTTCTATCATCTCTCTGTAATAGACAATGTGTTCCATAATATCTTTTTCGGACAAGTCTTTGAGCCCTTGTCTGAGTTCATATAAAAAGTCAAATCTGGTCATTTGCTTCTTTCTCCTTCGTGATGAAATTATATATAGAAAGCAGATGCGCCCACTCGTTTCTGAAGTCTTCAATTTTCTGCAGTCCTGTGGGAGTGATGTGGTAGTACTTTCTCAGTCTGCCGTTGTGTTCAGAGGTTGAAACTGTCAGGTGCTCTGCGCTTTCCAGACGGCGCAGAATAGGGTAGAGGGTGGACTCTGATATTTCTACATAAGGCTTTATGTCTTTGATAATGCGGTATCCGTAGGAAGGCTCATCTTTGATTGCTGCAAGGACACAGACATCCAGAAGACCCCTTTTCAGTTGTATGTCCATAGAATACCTCCTTTCGTATAATACTATATAACACACAGTATATAAAGTCAAGTGTTTTTTGTGATAGATTGGTTAGCAGATATATGAAGCTGAATGAGGGCGTGGTTTCAAAAAATGAAGCCAATATATATAAATTGTATAGAAATATGCAGTATTTAAGAATGTATCTTGCATTATTGAGAAAAGAGTGTTATAATTTTAACACTATCCTTGGAAGGAGAGAAAATTATGTCTAATATTTGGCACGACGTTGCTGCAAAAAGAATTAAACCCGAGGATTTTGTATGCGTAATTGAGATTTCAAAGGGCAGCAAAACAAAGTATGAACTTGATAAAGAAACCGGCTTTATTATACTGGACAGAATTCTTTATACATCTACCCAGTACCCCGCTAACTACGGCTTTATTCCCAAGACCTACGGTGAGGATGAAGACCCCCTTGATGTGCTTCTGCTTTGTACAGAGCCTCTGGCACCCCTTACCCTTGTAAGAGCATACCCCATCGGTGTTATCACAATGATTGATAACGACAGATGTGACGATAAGATTATTGCAATACCTTTCAGCGAGCCTATGTACAATCAGTACAAGGATATCTCTGAGCTTCCCTCTCATATCTTTGAGGAGATGAAGCATTTCTTCCAGGTTTACAAGAATCTTGAGAACAAAAACACCGCTGTTAACGAAGTGAGTGGCAGAGAAAAAGCCCTTGAAGTTATCCGTAAGGCAAGAGATGACTACAAGGAAATCTTCGGATGATTTTCTGATTGTTCTGTTATGTATCAAACGTCTTCATGGGGAATTTTGTCCGTGAAGACGTTATTTTTTTCTTTGATATTGTTCTGACTTTTATTGTGTACAGCAGAATTTTATGGTATAATGAATCTATTAACTGCATTTAAGTTCTGAAGACTTAAAATCTGACAACAGGGGTGTTTCACTATGAAAATATTAAGCATAGAGTCATCTTGCGACGAAACAGCGGCAGCCATAGTTGAAGACGGCAGAAAAGTTCTGTCTTCGGTTATAGCTTCTCAGGTTGAAGAGCACAGATTATATGGCGGAGTTGTGCCGGAGATTGCATCAAGACGTCACGCAGAATCCATTACGGGCGTGGTTAATGAGGCACTCAGCGAGGCCTGGCTCAGTCTTGAGGATATAGACGCTATTGCGGTGACATTTGCACCGGGGCTTATCGGAGCTTTGCTTGTTGGTGTTAACTTTGCAAAGGGACTTTCTCTTTCATCAGGTCTTCCCCTTATTCCCGTGCATCATCTTCGTTCACATATTGCGGCAAACTATATTTCAAACGAAAGTATTGAGCCACCCTTTATTGCCCTTGTAGTTTCGGGAGGTCACAGTCATATAGTAAATGTTAAAAGCTATA
>CALEIO010000043.1 GCA_937875885.1 uncultured Clostridia bacterium
GGCAAGAGAGTTCTCGTTCGTTGCGACTTCAATGTACCTCTCAAGGACGGCGTTATCACAAGTGACAAGAGAATTGTTGCTTCACTCCCCACAATCAAGTATCTTATCGACAACAACGCAAAGGTTATCCTTTGCTCTCACCTCGGCAGACCCAAGGGTGAAGTTGTTCCCGAGTTCTCACTTGCTCCCGTAGCAGCACGTCTTTCCGAGCTCCTCGGCAAAGAAGTTGTTTTTGCAAACGACGACACAGTTGTTGGCGAGAACGCAAAGAAGGCTGTTGAGGCTATGAACAATGGCGATGTTGTTCTTCTTCAGAATACACGTTTCAGAGCAGAAGAGACAAAGAATCTTGAGCCCTTCTCATCTGAACTTGCTTCTCTTGCAGAAGTATTCGTTATGGACGCTTTCGGTTCTGCTCACCGTGCACACTGCTCTACAGCAGGTGTTACAGAGCACATCAAGGAGACAGCAGTTGGTTACCTTATGCAGAAGGAAATCGCATTCCTCGGCAATGCTGTTGAGAATCCCGTAAGACCTTTCGTTGCAATCCTCGGTGGTGCAAAGGTTGCTGACAAGCTCAACGTTATCTCCAACCTCCTCGACAAGTGTGATACACTCATCATCGGCGGTGGTATGGCTTACACATTCGTTAAGGCTCAGGGCGGCAGCGTTGGTACATCTCTCGTAGACGATACAAAGCTCGACTACTGCAAAGAGATGATCGCTAAGGCAGAGAAGCTCGGCAAGAAGCTCATGCTTCCCATCGACACAAACTGCACAAAGGATTTCCCCGATCCCATCGATGCAGAGGTAGAGACAACCGTTGCTCCCACAAACGAGATTCCTGTTGACCTTATGGGTCTTGATATCGGCCCCAAGACAGCAGAGATGTTTGCAGAGGCTGTAAAGAGCGCAAAGACAGTTGTTTGGAACGGTCCTATGGGCGTGTTCGAGAACCCCACATTTGCAAAGGGTACAATCGCAGTTGCTCAGTCTCTTGCTGAGACAGATGCTACTACTATCATCGGTGGTGGTGACTCTGCAGCAGCAGTTATCAACCTCGGCTTTGCTGATAAGATGAGCCACATCTCCACAGGCGGCGGTGCTTCTCTTGAGTATCTCGAGGGTAAGGTTCTCCCCGGTGTTGCAGTAATCGCTGAGAAATAATCAATAATAAATCTAAGGGCGGATTATCTCCGCCCTTACGTTTGTAAATACATTGGATTTTCGTAAGGAAAGGAAGTTAATAAAATGAACAAGGCTACAAGAAAGACTATTATCGCAGGTAACTGGAAAATGAATAAAACTCCTGATGAGGCAAAGGCTCTCATCACAGAGATGATTCCCCTTGTAAAGGATGCAGATTGCGACGTTATCGCTTGCGTACCTTTTGTTGACCTTGCTGTTGCACAGGCAGCTGCAGAGGGTACAAACATCAAGATCGGTGCAGAGAACTGCCACTGGGCAAAGTCCGGCGCATTCACAGGCGAGATTTCTGCTGATATGCTCAAAGCTATGGGTATCGAGTACGTTATCCTCGGTCACTCCGAGAGAAGACAGTACTTCGGCGAGACAGACGTAACTGTTAACCAGAGAGTACGTGCTGCACTTGATGCAGGTCTTACAGTTATCCTTTGCGTTGGCGAACTCAAGGAAGAGCGTGAGCAGGGCATCACAGCAGAGCTCTGTGCAATGCAGACAAAGATCGCTCTCATGGGCGTTACAGCAGAGGAAATGAGCCGTATCGTAATTGCTTACGAGCCTGTTTGGGCTATTGGCACAGGCCTTACAGCTACAGCTGACCAGGCTGATGAGGTTTGCGGTATCATCAGAGATGTTATTGCTGACCTTTACACAAAGGAAGTAGCAGAGGCTACAACAATCCAGTACGGTGGTTCTATGAACGACGCTAACGCTGAGGAGCTTCTCTCCAAGGTTAACGTTGACGGCGGTCTCATCGGCGGTGCTTCTCTTATCGCTGACAAGTTCGCAAAGATCATCGAGTTTGCTTCCAAGTAATCTCATAAATAAAGACTTTTGTTTTGCATCCGCAGGGTAATGCCTTGCGGATGTGAATTTGTAATTTAATAGTTGGAGATGATAAATATGAAAAAACCTCTGATTTTATGTATTCTTGACGGTTTCGGTATTGCACCCGAAGAGGGCAACGCTATTGCAGCTGCAAAAACCCCTAACCTTGACAGAATTTTTGCAGAGAATCCCACAACACCTATCGGTGCTTCAGGTATGGATGTAGGTCTTCCTGATGGTCAGATGGGTAACAGTGAGGTAGGTCACACAAACATCGGCGCAGGTCGTATTGTATATCAGGAGCTTACAAGAATCACAAAGTCTATCAAAGACGGCGACTTCTTTGAGAACGAGGCACTTTGTGCTGCTATGGACAATGCTCTCAAGAACGATTCCACACTTCACCTGATGGGTCTTCTCTCTGATGGCGGTGTTCACAGCCACAATACACACCTTTATGGTATTCTTGAGATGGCAAAGCGCAAGGGCCTTACAAAGGTTTGCGTTCACGCTTTCCTTGATGGCAGAGACGTTCCTCCTTCAAGCGGTAAGGATTTCGTTCAGGATTGTGCAGATAAGATTAAAGAAATCGGCGTAGGTACTATTGCTACAGTTATGGGCAGATACTACGCTATGGACAGAGATAACCGTTGGGAGAGAGTTATTAAGGCTTACGACGCAATGGTTCTCCGTGAGGGCGTACAGTGTGCTGACCCTGTACAGGCAGTTGCTGACTCTTATGCAGAGGGTGTAACAGACGAGTTTGTTGTTCCTGCAGTTATCGAGGGCGGTCTTCCCATGCAGGCAAACGATTCTGTTGTATTCTTTAACTTCCGTCCTGACAGAGCAAGAGAAATCACCAGAACCTTTGTGGATGCAGATTTCACGGGTTTTGCAAGAGATTTCTTCCCGCTCTACTACGTTTGTATGACCCAGTACGACGCTTCAAT
>CALEIO010000044.1 GCA_937875885.1 uncultured Clostridia bacterium
CTGAAAGGTTCTTGATAACGAAGATTTCGGGGTCTGCACCTGCAGTCATAAGAGCCTTTGCTGTATCAAATTCACAGTTTGTGCCGGGAAATACGGGAATAAGAACCTTTGGCTTTGCAACCTTGATTGCAGGAGCCTTTGCAGAAGCGCCGTCAAAGTTAAGTGTGGGAATCTCGCGGTTACCCTGGTCGATGTTGCAGCTGAATACATCCTCAAGCTTACCTTCGTAAAGGTCAGAGAGGTTTGCAACGGACACAGCCTCATCACCGAGAGTGAGCTCTGCATTCTCTGTTGTGTAGCCAAGGAGTGTGCCGATGTTGTCATCACCTGCAAGTTCAAGGATAAATGAACCGTAGGAGCACTCAAACACAGCCTTTGCATCTGTAGCATCTGCAAACTTAAAGCCGATGCCGTTACCGATTGCCATCTTGTAAACAGCTTCTGCAATACCGCCGAAGCCGGGTGTGTATGCTGCAAGTACCTTACCCTCTTTGATGAGAGCTTCAATCTGTGCAAACACAGCCTTCTGGCTGTCCTTGTCGGGCAGACCATATTTATTGTACTCGGGAGTTACAAACACAACCTTGCTGCCTGCTTTCTTGAACTCGGGAGAAACTACATTCTGAACCTTGCCTGTTGTAACAGCAAAGGAAACAAGTGTGGGAGGAACGTCGATATCCTCAAAGCTACCGCTCATTGAGTCTTTGCCGCCGATGGAAGCAATCTCAAAATCAAGCTGTGCATCGAATGCACCAAGGAGCGCGGAGAGAGGTTTGCCCCAACGCTGTGCGTCTGTTCTGGGGCTTTCGAAGTACTCCTGGAATGTAAGGTATGCGCCATCCATAGAGCCGCCTGTTGCAACAAGCTTTGCAAGGGACTCTACAACTGCAAGGTAAGCACCGTGGTAGGGGCTCTTCTCGCTCACATAGGGGTTGAAGCCCCAGGACATAAAGGAGCAGGTGTCTGTGTGTTTCTTCTCTACAGAAACCTTGTTTACCATTGCCTGAATGGGTGTACGCTGATATTTACCACCAAAAGGCATAAGCACTGTGCCTGCGCCGATGGTGGAGTCGAATCTTTCGGAAAGCCCGCGTTTGGAACAAACGTTAAGGTCGCCCGCAAGAGCTTTGTAGTTTTCGGTAAAGGTTCCGGTTACTTTTTTCGGTTCGTAAGCGGGTTTTGCTGCTTCAACGTCGATGTGTTTTTCAGCGCCGTTGGAATCAAGGAAAGCACGGCTTACGTTAACAATG
>CALEIO010000045.1 GCA_937875885.1 uncultured Clostridia bacterium
TTTGTTGTTCCGTTAAGAATACCTGCAATTTCATCAATATCGTTTGCAGCAAGACATTGGCTGATAGGTCTGATAATGGGAATACCGCCACCTACGCTTGCTTCAAAAAGAAAGTTAACGTTGCAGGCAAAACAGGTACCGCAGAAAACACCGGCTCTGACCACACAGCTTTTATATGCTATGCACCCTACGACAAGCCCGAGGTTGCAATTGCTGTTGTGTTGGAACACGGCGCAAAGGGTATCTACTCTATGGGCGTTGCAAAGGATTTGCTCAATGCATATTTCTACCCCGACCAGGAGACAACCACCGCTCCTGCAACCGAATAAACACCAAGGGAGGAGAGTGCATCTCCTCCTTTTTCTTTGTATATTTCGCATAAACTTCCGATTTTTTCTTGTCATTTCGCACTAAACAGCAAGGGCATTTTTTATCAATTATTAATTTTGCCCAAAATTCTGACCGTATTTTTTACGTACCGTCACAGCAAAATTATTGTGCTTTTGACTGTTTTGTGCTAGAATAACTATGAGGTATTATTTTATGGGCAAAGTTATTGTGCTTGCCTCCGGCAAAGGAGGCACCGGTAAATCTACTGTTTCTGTAGGTCTTGCCGTTGCGCTTGTAAAACTAAATAAAAAAGTTCTGCTTGTAGACTGCGACAGCGGTATGCGCGGAGTAGACCTGATGCTCGGTGTAGAAAAGGAGCTTATCTACGATGTGTCTGATGCTGTTGGTGGTGGTTGCGACAAATCTGCTGCCATCTACGTTACACAGAACATCTATGGTCTTTATATGATGCCTGCGGCACTCTCTGCTGACGATGAAGTCAGCCCCTCTGTGCTCAAGGAACTCATCAACGAGATTAAGCACGAATACGACTACATTATTATAGATTCCCCTGCAGGCACAGGCTCAGGCTTCGAAGCTGCCGCCGCTGCTGCAGACCGTGCACTCATCGTAATCAATCCCGAACCCACCAGCGTGCGAGGATGCCTTAACATCCGCCGCAAACTTACCGAAATGGGCATTGATGATGCACGTCTTGTAATCAACAGATTCTGGCCCGAACGATTCAGAGCAATGGGTATTTACCACGATATCGATGACCTTATCGACACAGCCCAGACTCAGCTTATTGCCATTATCCCCGAAGATGTGCAGATTGCAGCCATTGCCCAGCGAGGTGAAAGCGGACAAAAGTCCGTTCCCTCTATGGAGGCTTTCCGTAATCTTGCTGCCCGCATAGAAGGCTTCAATCCGCCTCTTGCAAAGAAGATTCTCGGAATCTGACACACAACTGTGTTTTTTATACATATATTATTTATGTGTTCTGTTTTTAGGTTTTGAATGTGAAAATAGTGAAACGGAGGTAGATTTATGAATATCGCTATTATCGCACACGATGAAAAAAAGGAGCTTATGGTACAGTTCTGCATTGCATATTGCGGCATCCTCAGCAGACATACTATTCTTGCTACAGGTACTACCGGCAAAATGGTAACCGAAGCTACAGGTCTGGAGATTAAATCCTTCCTCGGCGGCACCCAGGGTGGTGGTCAGCAGATTGCTGCTCGTATTGCATGCAACGAGATCGATATGCTCCTCTTCTTCAGAGATCCTCTCAACTCCAAACCCTCCGAGGCTAACGATATGAACCTTCTCAGACTCTGCGATATGCACAACATCCCCGTTGCTACCAACATTGCTACTGCAGAAGTTCTTATCCACGGTCTTAACCGCGGTGACCTTGACTGGAGAAACATTCTCAAGTAATTTTTCGCACTGTATATTTCACGGGGCAAACTCTGCCCTTTTGACGTTATGCTGAAATTCAGCCATTTGAGCTCCTGCTCGGATGGCTTTTGTTTTTAAGACAACACATTACAACAAAGGAGCTTTCCAATGAAAAAACTTATCTCTCTTATCCTCGCTGTACTTATGCTCTTGAGCTTTTTCTGTGGATGTGCAGCAAACTCTGACAACACAGACCAGACCCCCACAGAAACAACAGCTGCTCCCGTAAAGACTCTTTCTGCAGAGGAAGCAGTTCAGATTTATCTGGACAACAAGGACATCTGGGAAACCAAAACAGACGACACCACCTGGTACGGATATATGTTCTTTGACCTGAACTTTGACGGTACCCTGGAGCTTGTTGCAGCAACAAATGCAGGCACAGGTTTTTACAGCGATAACAAATACTATGCTCTTGATGAAGAAACCAAAACTGTAAAAGAACTGACATTCCCCGACAAAGACGAAGAAAACCAGTGGGATTTCACAGGTGGCGACTACCCCAAGGTATATCGCAACAACGAAACAAACCAGCTCAAATATATGGTTTATGACCACGTAAGAGCAGGCGCAGGTGCATACGGAATGTGCATTGGCGAACTTTACCTTGACGAGGATATGAACGTTATTTCAAGAAACCTCTGGTCTTTTGACTACATTGCTGACCCCGAGCAGGAGGGTGAGGCACAGAACATTTTCAGAGTTTACGATGCTAATGGTCAGTCAGAAAAGGTTGAAGAGGAAGCTTACAACAACACTCTCAGCACTTATGAATCCTCAAACACTCTGCTGGAAATGACCTACGAAATCGTAGAGCAGGTAAACACAGAGTACACCTACTCAGAGCTTACAGCAGAAGAAAAGTACGATCTTTTCCTCAGCTCTTACAAAGCATTCTCTTACAAATAATCCATAACAAAAGCCAAAGCCTTCCGTCGGGATTCCGATGCAAGGCTTTTTATTTATACATTTATTTTTTTCGCAAACTTTTTTACACAAGATATTTCTTTACAAACGGAATCTTGTTGAGCACCATTGACGAAAGGGTAGATACCACAAACACCGCCAACAGGAAACAAGGAATTCCTAAAACCGGATGAATGCTCAGTATTGTGAATCCCAGGTTTTTTTCAAAGAAATTTATAAAAAGAACGTGTATCAGATATGCACCAAAGGTGCTCTTGGAAAAGAAACTTACAAATCTTCCGCTCTTTTCTGAAAGCTTAATTTTTGAAAGTACATATTTGCCAAAAACAAACAGGCCCACTGCCATAAGCAAAACAGGAATAGAAAATTTATCAAACATTGTATCGTCGAATTTATTTGTTTTTGCCGCTCTCACCAACACAAAGGTCAGGCTTAATGCATACCCAACCACGCCCAGACCCATTGTGAGTCCTGCTTTGATTTTGGAGAAATCCTTTTTACTGAGATAATATCCCAACACCATATAGAAAGGATACTTATACACCATAAGAACAGACATTTTGCTTAAAAAATCTTTAAGGCTTACTGCGGGAATAGATACCAGTTTGCTGGGGACATCCTCAAGCAAAGGAAGCACAGAAATTGTAAGTATGAAAAAAATCACACCTACTGCCAGAAAATACTTTGTGAGTTTTTCAGACTCGGTAATTTTTCTTAAAAAAGGCACCACTACGTAGCAACCTATCAGCACAGGAATAAACCACAGATGATAAAAACTCTTTGCAAAAAGCGTAGCCACACCACTCACAGAACGAGGCTCACTCCCTGCTATGTATATTGCCGACCATACAACATAGGCCGCAAACACTCTGGGGATATATTTTGTATAAATGCTTTTAATGGTAATGGTCTTTTCATTGTCCAGAAACAGCGCACCGCTTATCATAAAAAACATAGGCACTGCACAATGGCACATACACAGGAATAGCGACACAACTGTCCAGCGGCTGTCGCTGACATCTATCCCTAACCAGAAATTATCACAGCAGTGGGTCAGCATAACCAGAACAATGCTGATTATCCTCAGAAAATCCATATAATATTTTCTTTCTTTTACCATAACCCACCTCTTTTTTCTTTGTATCTATATAATACTGTCTGTGTCGTTTTTTGTCAATCTGGATGATTCTCCGACTTTTTATGTTTATTTATGCAAATCTACCATTTTTGCAGGCAAAAACACAGTCGGATTAAGAGGCATAAACATTGATTATATGCGGATTTTGTAGTAAAATTATATACTAGAGTTTTATTTTTCAAAACGAGGTGTTTTTTTATGAGTTGCTGTTGCAATCATACCAAGAGCGACCTGTCTTTACTTGCAGATGTTCTTGCCGAGTACAAAGACAAAAAAGGTTCTCTCATTACCATATTACAGAAAGCACAGGATATATACGGATATCTTCCTACAGATGTGATTTATCACGTTGCCGAGCAGACAGGTAACACTCCTGCAAAGGTTATGGGCGTGGCTACTTTCTACACACAGTTCAGACTTCAGCCTGTGGGTAAATATCTTATTATGCTCTGTCAGGGCACAGCCTGCCACGTTAACGGCTCCGAAAGAATCGAAGCTGCTATCTGCGAAGAGCTGGGAATTAAAGACGGAGAAACCACAGCCGACGGTCTCTTTACACTCAAGTGTGTGGCTTGTCTGGGTTGTTGCTCACTTTCTCCCGTTATGATGATCAACGACGAAACCTACGGCTCACTCACACCCGAAAGAACAATCAGCATACTCTCCGAACTGAGAGAGAAAGCGGGGGAAGAGAAATGAGAATAGTTGTTGGTTCAGGCTCCTGCGGTATTGCTGCAGGCGCACAGAAAGTTTATAACGCTCTGGAAGCACTCCTTGGCACCAACGCCCAGACTACTCTTGGTGTTACAGGCTGTATCGGTATGTGCTACCTTGAGCCTATCGTTGACCTTTACGAGGACAACACACTCAAAGCACGTCTTGTAAAAGTTTCTGAAAAGGATGCAGAAAACATCGTTAAAGCTGCAGAAACATCAGACCTTTCTTTTGTAGAAAACCTCATCATCACAGCAGATGACGAAAGTTTCCTTTCTCAGCAAACAAGAATTGCTCTGCGCCACTGCGGTGTTATTGACCCCACCCGTATTGAGGACTATATGAGCACCGACGGCTACAAAGCTATCGAAAAAGTTCTCACAACTATGTCCCCCGAAGACGTAATCGAAGTTATCAAAACCTCCGGCCTTGCAGGCAGAGGCGGTGCAGGCTTCCCCACATGGTTCAAGTGGAACGCTGCACGTCAGTCCCAGGGTGAAGAAAAATATCTTATATGTAATGCAGACGAGGGAGACCCCGGTGCATTTATGGACAGAGCTGTTATCGAAAGCGACCCCCACAACCTTATTGAGGGTATGCTCATCGGCGCCTATGCAATCGGTGCAAAAGAAGCAGTTGTTTATGTCCGCGCAGAGTACCCCCTTGCTATCAAGCGCCTTGAAAACGCTATTGCCCAGGCAAAGGCAAAGGGACTTCTGGGTCAGAATATTCTCGGCACAGATTTCTCTTGCGAAATGCGCATCAAAGCCGGTGCAGGCGCATTTGTATGCGGCGAAGAAACTGCTCTTATCGAATCTCTGGAGGGTAGCCGTGGTATGCCCCGTCTCAAGCCTCCTTTCCCTGCACAGTGCGGTTACTGGCAGAAGCCCTCAAACATCAACAATGTTGAAACCTTTGCAAATGTTCCCTGGATTCTCCTCAATGGCGGCGAAGCTTTTGCCGCATTGGGCACAGAAAACAGCAAAGGCACCAAGGTTTTTGCCCTCACAGGTAAAATCAAAAAAGGTGGACTTGTTGAAATCCCCATGGGCATGACTCTGCGCGAGGTTATCTACAACATCGGCGGCGGAATCAAAGACGAAAAAGAATTCAAGGCTGTACAGATGGGCGGCCCCTCCGGCGGATGTATTCCCAAGGAGCTGCTTGACACAGTTATCGACTATAAAGCTCTCGGCGCAACAGGCGCTATTATGGGCTCCGGCGGTATGGTTGTTATGGACGAAAGCACCTGTATGGTTTCTATGGCAAAATTCTTCCTGGACTTCACAGCAAAAGAGAGCTGTGGCAAATGTGTGCCCTGCCGAATCGGCACAAAGCGTATGCTTGAAATCCTCACCCGTATCACAAAGGGCGAGGGCAAAGAGGGCGATGTAGAGCTTCTTGAAGAGCTCTGCGAAGCTGTAAAGGACGGCGCTCTGTGCGGTCTGGGACAGACAGCTCCCAACCCCGTACTCACCACAATCCGCTATTTCCGTAACGAGTACGAAGCTCACATCAATGACAAAAAATGTCCTGCTCACGAATGCACAAACCTGATTTCTTACGAAATCGACAAAGAATCCTGCAGGGGTTGTACTCTTTGTGCAAAGAAATGTCCCGTTTCTGCTATCGAGGGCACACTCAAAAATCCCCACACAATTATTAACGACAAGTGCATCAAGTGCGGACAGTGTAAGACAGTCTGCAAATTCGGTGCAGTTAAAACTATTTAAGGAGGTGTCGCAATGAACGAAGTTAAACTTACCATAAACGGAAAAGAAATTATCGCAACAAAAGGCGACACCCTGCTGAAGGCTGCAAGAGATAACGGAATCGAAATTCCTACGCTCTGCCACCACGAAAGCGTAAAGGTTTTCGGTGCTTGCGGAATCTGTCTTGTTGAAGCCGAGG
>CALEIO010000046.1 GCA_937875885.1 uncultured Clostridia bacterium
AAAGTTGAGCAAATTTCTTTGAGATGGGATGATGTATCTGGAAAGACATTCCCAATGAGAAGCAAGGAAGATGCTCAGAATTACCGATTCTTTACAGAGCCGGATTTGTTGCCTTTGCGTATGGAGATTTCAGAGATAGAAAAAATAAAGCAGGATATGCCCGAGCTTCCTGCAGAAAAAGCCAAGCGGTATGTGGAGAATCTGGGTCTTACCTCTGCTTTGGCACAACAGCTCACAAACTACAGAAAAATTGCAGAGTATTTTGACAAGACGGTAGAGTGCTCTGCAAATCCGAAACTTGCTGCGGCGTATATCACAGGTCAGATTTTTGCATTGTTTTCTACAGAGAGCGAGAAAGAAAACTTCAGCATAAAAGTGACACCCGAATCTCTGGCAGAGCTTACGGCTTTGGTGGAAAAGGGAAGCATCAGCAAAAATCTTGCAAAGGTCACTCTTGAGAAAATGCTTGCAACAGGCAAGAGCGTAGGTGAATATATTTCTGCCGATGATATGAAGAAGATGAGCCCTGAAGAAATTTTTGCCCTTTGTAAAACAGCAGTAGAAAAATCCCCTGAGGCAGTTAAAGACTACAAAAGCGGCAAAGAAAAAGCACTTATGGCAATTCTGGGTGCAGTTATGAGAGAAAGCAAGGGCAAGGCAGATCCCGAAACTTCCAAAGAATATCTTGTGAGAATACTTACAGAGACCTGATTAAGGAGATTTTATGAAAACACTCTATGTTTCCGACCTGGATTCAACGCTGCTCAACAGCAAAGCACAGCTTTCAGAGTTTACAAAAGATACACTCAATGCTCTGTCAAAAAGGGGACTTATGTTTTCTTTTGCCACAGCCCGCTCTGCTGTAACTGCTACAGAGGTCACAAGGGGTCTCGAGGGTGACACGCCCATAATTGTCTACACAGGTACTTTCATAATGGACAGGTTTACAAAAGATCGGATAGTTTCAAATTTTATGACAAGTGAAGAAACAGAAGTTGTGAAATCCGCAGTTGAAAAGTTTTCATTGGTGCCTATAACTTATGCCTTTGTAAATGATACCGAAAAGTTTATGTATGACTTGCAGACAGTAAGCGAAAATGTAAGAAGATTTGTCCTTACTCGTGAGGAGGATAGCCGCAGGTGTGAAGTCAGCGGAGGCTTTGAAGCGACCCTCAAAGGAGATATATATTATTTTACGTTTATGGAGCCTAAAGAGGATTTGGAGCCTGTGTATGAATATCTCAAGGATAAGTGCAACTGCCTTTTTCAGCCTGATAACTACACAGAAAACTGGTTTCTGGAGGTAATGCCGCTTGCAGCTACCAAGGCAAATGCTGCGCTGAAACTTAAAGAGATGCTGGGTGCCGACAAACTTGTGGCATTCGGCGACGGATACAATGATATGGAGCTTTTCAAGGTTGCAGATGAAGCCTATGCTGTGAGCAATGCAGTAGATGAGCTCAAAGAAATGGCAACTGCAGTTATCGGAAACTGCAACGAAGATGCGGTGGCACGATGGCTGATTGAAAACTTCAAATGATAAAATAAAAACACGGTGAACGTTACTGTTCACCGTGTTTTTTAGTGTATGTTATTAAAAGTAGGAAATTCTATTAAGAATTATACACAACCCTGAGCCTTCATAGCCTCTGCAACCTTAATGAAGCCTGCGATGTTAGCACCTGCAACCAGGTCGCCTTCCATACCGTACTCCTTAGCTGCATCGTAGGAGTTCTGATAAATGCTCTTCATAATAGTCTTGAGCTTAGCGTCAACCTCTTCTGCGCTCCAGGAGTAACGCATAGAGTTCTGAGACATCTCAAGACCGGAGGTAGCAACACCGCCTGCGTTAACTGCCTTGGAGGGAGCGACGATGCCGCCGTTTGCCTTCAGGTAAGCAAC
>CALEIO010000047.1 GCA_937875885.1 uncultured Clostridia bacterium
CCAGGAGCTCAGGGTCCTTTCCAGCAGGGTGGCAATGACAATAACAACGACGTAGAGGAGCAGTAGTATCCGCTACAATACAACAGCAATCAGACTTTGGGTCCAGACTCAAAGTCTGATTGTTGTTTTTGTGTCAAGGCACACAACGATAAACTTTTTTTTGCTGGGTTAATAACACCTTATGACTTATGAGCACTGTAGCGAGGGCCACTCTTCACGCCACCCTTCTGCATCTTTCGCTGCTGATGCATATGCTGAGCGTTGAGCATATCGAATCTCTCACAAAGAATTATAACGATGTCAAAAAAATAATTCTTTATAATGTTCCTATGTTCACTCTTCTTAAAGCAAAAAAAGTATTCTCAAAGAGAAACATTGAGGTATGCTACGATTGCACCGAATGGACAAAAGATACCGACGGTTCATTGCCCAAGAGAATTTTTAAAGCGTTTGACGAAATTCTCATAAGCAATTTCGCTCACAAGGTTGCCGACAGTATGATTGCCATCAGCTCAATGATGGAGAAGAAATATAAAAGCAATAAAAACCTGCTCATTCTCCCCCCTCTTGTGAATATCAATGATGAAATCTGGCATCAGACTCCCGAATTGCACGAAGGTGTTTTTGAATTCTGCTTTGCGGGTATACCCGACGGCAAAAAAGAAAGCCTCGATAAGGTTGTCGAAGCCTTCTGCAAAATCAATAAAAAGAACACTCATCTTCGCATTATCGGCATAACCGAAAATGATTTCAATAATATTTATCCCGACTGCTTTATCCCGAAAAATGTGCGTAACAAAATCACGTTTATGGGCAGACTCTCGCACGAAGAGACAATAAAATATGTCCTCGGATGCGACTGCTATATATTCATCAGGCGCTCCGATAAGCGCAACAATGCAGGATTCCCGACAAAATTCGCAGAAAGCTACACCTGCGGTGTTCCGATTATAACAACCGATGTCAGCGATGTGGGTGAATACATCAACAAAAGCGGCAGAGGCAGTCTTTTAAAGGATATGACAACTCAAAGTATATCCGAAGCAATGCTTTATCAGATTGAAAATAAAAATCAATCAAAAACACTGAACAGCACATTCCACTATGGATCATACATTCAGCAAACAGAAAACTGGCTGAAATAAATCATAAAGGAGGAAAATATGCTCAAAAACGGATTGACGTACGGTCTTATTCAGAAAATTGCCGTACTTTATATCGTTATCTGGACAGTTTCTCCTCCATTGCAGGTCGATACAATCTACCGTCTTATCGCACTTGCCTGTGCCGTTATATGGGTGGCAATATGGATTATTAGAGAAAGCCCGATTACTTTAGGTAAAGAACAGATATGCGCTGTATTTTTTCTGATAATGGTCGTAGTGGTTGTTTATTTTGAAAAGTACGATTTTGAAAGTATTATCAAACAGATTGCACTTATAATGCTTGTCGTATGTTTTATGATGACGTATTTCTATGACGATAAATGGGATGAACTTGCAGGTATTGTTCCAATTATTCTTATTCTTCTGACAATTTGGAATTACAATACCGTAAAAATTCTTATCGAAGACCATACAATCGCAAGACTGCTTGTCCGCGATGATGCCTCAACCTATTCATATCTCAGACAAGGTATCGGCGGATATAGCCTGGTTTATCCTCAGGTATGCATATGTCCCTTGATACTTGCTTGGATTATCAAGGCATTCAAAAATAATAAACTGTTTTTTGTGACTGAATAAGAAACCCTGTTTCTTTAAACACATCAGGCACTTGATTTTGCATAAACACATCAGTAATATTACAATGTTCACTATTCATTGGAACAGTACTTACGTTTGCGATAGTTGTTAAACGGCTTGGGTCTAATGTTTTACAAAGATTATGTAAATCTCTTAAGTTCTGCATAAGTGCTTCTGAATCACCACGTAAAGTAATTTCATTGGAAATGCGCCAGAAGAATACAGATGGGTGATTGTAATTCTGTACTACCAATTCTTTCATCTGGCTCATGGTATTGTCATAGGCTTCTTTGCTTGGCATAAAACCACTAATAAATGGAATTTCTGCCCAAATTGCAAAACCTGTTTTATCACATAAATCATAGAAATACTGATCGTGCTGATAATGTGCCAAACGAAGTGTATTTGCACCGAT
>CALEIO010000048.1 GCA_937875885.1 uncultured Clostridia bacterium
TAACTATAAAGTAGCTAAAGATTTTTCAAACACCTTAGTTGAAAAATGTGTTGGCGAAAAGGTTATGGAAAGCCTTACTCCCGCACAGATGGTTGTTAAGATTGTTAACGAAGAACTGGTGACTCTTATGGGTGGAGACTCTGCAAGAATTGAGTTTTCATCCAAGCCCCCCACAGTTATTATGATGTGCGGTCTTCAGGGCTCAGGTAAGACAACCCATTCAGGTAAACTTGCCAAGATGCTCAAAGCACAGAATCACAGACCTCTGCTTGTAGCTTGTGACATCTACCGTCCTGCTGCTATTGAACAGCTGAAGGTTGTGGGCAAGAATGCAGAAGTTCCTGTTTTTGAAATGGGCAAGGAAGACCCCGTTGTGATTGCTGAAAAGGCGATCAGACACGCAAGGGACTACGGTCACGATATCGTAATCCTTGACACAGCAGGCCGACTCCACATTGACGAAGAGCTCATGGGTGAGCTTGAGCGTGTAAAGGGTGCTGTGAATCCTGCAGAAATCCTTCTTGTTATTGACTCTATGACAGGTCAGGATGCAGTTAACGTAGCAAAAAGCTTTAACGAGCTTCTTGATATTACAGGTGTTATCATCACAAAGCTTGACGGCGACACCCGCGGCGGTGCTGCTCTCTCTGTTAAGGCAGTCACAGGCAAGCCCATCAAGTTTGCCGGTACAGGTGAAAAGCTCTCCGATCTGGAGGTTTTCCACCCCGACCGTATGGCAAGCAGAATTCTTGGTATGGGCGATGTGCTCACTCTTATTGAAGAGGCAGAGTCAAAGCTCGACCAGAAAGAAGCAGAGCGTCTTGCCGAGAAGATGATGCGAAACAAGATGGACTTCAACGATCTGCTTGCACAGTTTGATCAGATCCGCAAGATGGGTCCCATCAAAGGTATCCTCTCAAAGCTCCCCGGTATGAGCCAGCAGAAGCTTGACGAGGCAAACATCGAAGAAAGACAGATTGACTGGTCAAGAGCCATCATTCTTTCAATGACTCCCGAAGAAAGAGAGAAGCCCTCTCTCATCAACCCTTCACGTAAGCGCAGAATCGCAGCAGGTTCAGGCAGAAGCGTTGAAGAGGTTAACCGTATGCTCAAGCAGCTTGAGCAGATGCAGAAGCTTATGAAGCAGTTCACATCAAAAGGCAAAAAGAACAAGTTCCGCGGAATGGGTGGTCTGCCCAATATGAACGGAATGCCCTTTGACGGTGGCGGCACAGGTTCAGGCTTCGGCTTTTAATCACAAACAGCATAACACAGGTTATATTGCCAATTAACAGGCTTATAATATAAATTATTTATTTTATTTTTTTGGAGGTAAAAACCATGGCAGTTAAAATCAGACTTCGCAGAATGGGCGCTAAGAAGAGACCCTTCTACCGTGTAGTAGTTGCAGATTCCCGTTATCCCAGAGATGGTCGTTTCATTGAGGAAATCGGAACATACAATCCCCTCATCCAGCCCGCAGAGGTTAAGATCGATGCAGAGGCAGCAAAGAAGTGGATTGCAAACGGCGCACAGCCCACAGATAAGGTTAAGGCTATCCTGAAGTCCAACAACATCATCTGATTACAGGAGAATCCCCGATGAAAGACTTACTTACAATCATTGCAAAGGGTCTTGTTGAGACTCCTGACAAGGTTGAGGTTACAGCAGATGCTCCTGCAGAGGACGGCACAGTTGTTTACCACATCCATGTTGCTGAGGAGGATATGGGCAGAATCATCGGCAAGCAGGGCAGAATTGCCAAGGCTATCCGTACAGTTGCTCGTTCCGCAGCTATCCGCAAGGATGTAAAGATTCAGGTGGAAATCGACTGATTTCCCTGATTTCAGAAGATTCAAAAGGCATATGGCATTGCGAAGTGAAAGGTGCTTCGGTTTGCTATGTGCCTTTTGTTTTTTTTTTGCAAATTTGACAATATCCCGGATTTTGTTTATACTGATAAACTGAGAGAGGTGTTTTTATGACAACTTTTAAGAATAACGCCACAAGAAAGATTCTCTGCTTTTTATTGCTTGCGGCTACTATGATTACAATGCTTTGCTTTGGCGGTTTTTCTGCTTTTGCAGAGGATGAAGAAATGAAAACTTACGGCTACTTCAACTATACTGTCAGTTCTGACGGTGTGTGTATTATGGAGTACACAGGTGAGGGTGGCGATGTTTACATCCCCAACTCCATCGACGATACTCCTGTTGTAGCTTTGGGCGCAGAGGCTTTCTGGTATTGCAAGGAGCTTACCGCAGTAAGACTTCCCGAATATCTTGAGTTTATCGGTGCAAGAGCTTTTCAGGGTTGCGAAAACCTGGCGGTAGCTGACCTTCCCGACTCTCTGGTGGAGATTGGCGATGCTGCTTTTGATGGTTGCAAAAGCCTTTCAGATGTAAAACTTCCTGCTGATCTTATGTATGTGGGTGGCTTTGCTTTTGACGGCACACCCTACATCAAGCGATTTGAGGACAACGATTCCATCATTCTCGGTGGCAGAATTTTCTATAAATATCAGGGCAATTCCCATGTGGTTAACATTCCCACAGGCGTAAAGAGCATCAGCTCTTCTGCTTTTGCAGAGAATTCAAGTCTTATTTATGTAAGCATCCCCGAATCTGTGCTGTTTATCGGTGACTACTGCTTCTTCAACTGTCCTAACCTGAAAAGTGCAAATATTCCCGACGATGTTTACTATATGGGCGCATATTCCTTTGGCTACACATCTGTGAATTCTGACGGCACAGGTGACATTGTAGACGGATTTACTCTGTATGCAACAGAGGGCACTCTTGGCGAAGAATATGCCAAGGCTTATGAGCTTGAGTGTAAAGACAGAAAGTACAACCCCACACCCGACGAAATGCCTGATGCAGAGGTTTGTGTTGCAAAGGATGCTGAGGGTACAAAGACCCAGGAAGAATCCCGTTGGCTTGGCAACAAAAACTCTGTTGTAGCACTGGTGATTATCATTGTTTCCTGTGTTGGTATCATCGGCGGACTGTATGTTTACTTTACTTTTGTAGAGAAAAAGTACAAGGCAGAGCTTAAAGAGAAAAAGCAGAAGAAAGCAAAGAATAAAAAGAAAAAATAAGTTATCGGAATAGTTTCATAAGGATTGATAAAGTATGCTGAAAGAATATCTTGAAATCGGAAGAATAGTAGGTACCCACGGTATTGCAGGTGAGATGAGAGTGGAATGCTGGTGCGATTCCCCTGCATTTGTGGCTCAGTTTAAGAATCTGTACTTTGCCGAGGGCAAGGAGAAGCTGGATGTCAAGGCGCGTCCCCACAAGAATATTGCTCTTGTAAAAATCAAGGGTGTGGACAGCATTGAAGCAGCAGAAACCCTCCGCGGTAAGGTGCTTTATATGAGAAGAAAAGATGCAAAGCTCCCCAAAGGTGTGCATTTTGTGCAGGACCTGGTGGGTCTTGAGATTAAGGATGCTGACACAGACGTGGTTTACGGCACTCTGACAGATGTTCTCAAGACAGGTGCCAACGATGTGTATGAGCTTAAAGATGCAAACGGCAAGGCTTACTATATCCCTGTTATCGACGATGTAGTCAAGAAGATAGCTCCCGAAAAGGGCTATGTGCTCATCACTCCTATGAAAGGTATATTTGACGATGAGGATTGATATAATAACTCTGTTTCCCGAAATGTGCGAGGCGGTGCTCTCGGAGAGTATCATCGGTAGAGCAAGAAAAAACGATGCAGTAGAGATTGTCTGTCATCAGCTTCGTGATTTTGCCTTTGATAAGCACAGACGAGTTGACGATGCTCCCTACGGCGGAGGAATGGGTATGCTTATGATGGCAGAGCCTATTGCCCTGTGCTTTGAGAGTATCTGCGAAGAATTGGGCAAAAAGCCTCACTTTGTATATATGTCACCCAAGGGAAGAACAGTAACCCAGCAGGTTGTAAGGGAATATACCGACAAATATGAGAATGTGTGTATCCTTTGCGGTCACTACGAGGGTGTGGACCAGAGACTTCTTGATATGTATATTGACGAAGAACTTTCCATTGGCGACTATGTGCTCACAGGAGGAGAGTTGCCTGCGGTAGTGTTTGCAGATGCTTTGTGCAGAATGCTGCCGGGTGTGCTTTCTTCTGACGAATGCTTTGAGCTTGAGAGCCACTACAGCGGTCTTCTGGAGTATCCCCAGTACACCAGACCCGAGGTCTGGCGCGAGCAGACTGTACCTGCGGTGCTTATGAGCGGACACCACGCAAACATCGAGAAATGGCGCCGAGAGCAGTCTATTGCAGAAACCGTGCGCAGACGTCCCGATATGCTTTCTCAGGCACACCTTACAGATAAAGAAAAAGCCTTTGTTTCCGCTTTAGAGGAAAAGTGAGTTGAAGCTGTCATTCGGGCAGATTTTGTGTTGTTAATTTGCACAAGAAACACAGGTATAATTTTGTTGCAATAGTATATCAAAACAAAAATGATTTTATGGTGTTGACCTCCTCGGTTTTTGTGGATATAATAACAAAAAATGAACAATCAAGAAGACTGTGAAATTTTATTGTTTTACAGCTAAAGAATTTTTATGTTACGATAAAGAGAGGGTATTTTCCATGTACGGTAAGGATGTTTTAGTTCAGAATAAAACAGGTTTGCACGCCCGTCCGGCAACTTTCTTCATTCAGAAGGCAAACGAGTTCAAATCTACCATCTGGGTTGAGAAGGAAGAGAGAAGAGTTAACGCAAAGAGCCTCCTCGGTGTGCTGTCACTGGGTATCCTCGGCGGAACAACTATCAGAATCTTCGCTGACGGTTCAGACGAAACAGAGGCTGTTGAGGGTCTTGTTTCTTTGGTTGAGTCCGGTTTTTCTGAGTAATTAACAGAACATTTCAGGGCGGAGTGCATCTCCGCCCTTTTTGTTATTGTGGGAAAGAGGTGATACTGTGAGCGAAAAACTGCAAAATCTTCGTCGCAAGGCAATGGGACTTCCCTTGCTGCCCGGAGTGTATATTATGAAAAACAAAAGCAGCGACATTATTTATATCGGCAAAGCTAAAAAACTGCGCAACAGAGTAAGTCAGTACTTTGGCTCACAGAATAATCGCGCAGAAAAGGTAAGACGTATGGTAGAGTCGGTGGATGACTTTGAGTATATCATTACTGACAGCGAGTTTGAGGCTCTCATACTCGAGTGCAGTCTTATCAAACAGCACACTCCCAAGTACAATATTTTGCTCAAGGATGACAAGGGTTACTCCTATGTTAAGGTGAGTGGTGACAAATGGCAGAGAATCTCCTGCGCTTTGCAGAAAGATGACGAAAATGCCAGGTATATCGGTCCGTATAATTCAGGTTTCCTTGTGAAGCAGGCTGTGGAAGAAGCAAACTCTGTTTTTATGCTTCCCACCTGCAACAGAAGATTCCCCGAGGATTTCGGCAAAGGCAGACCTTGTCTTAATTTCCACATAAAGAAGTGCTGTGCACCCTGTACCGGCAAGGTGAAGTACAGCGAGTATAAAGAAAAAGTGCAGATGGCGCTGGATTTTCTTTCGTGCGGCAGCAGCGAATCTCTGCGCAGTCTTACACAGCAGATGCAGGATGCGGCAGAAAATCTTGATTTTGAGCGTGCGGCAGCATTGCGCGACAGTATCAATGCAATCAAGAAACTTTCAGAAAAACAGAAAGTCATCCGCAGCGATGTTAAGGACCAGGATGTTATTGCATATTTCTGTGAAGGAAATAAAGGCTGCTTTGAGGTGTTCCGCTTTGAGGGCGGCAGACTCTGCGACAGACAGGAATTTTTGTATGACGTTATCTGTGAGCCCGAAAGTGCTATGGAAGAGTTTATCATAAGCTTTTACAGCACAACAAACGTTATCCCTAAAAACATCACCCTTGAATCTCCTGCAGAGAGCCAGGATGTGCTGGAGCGTTTTCTCTCGGAGAAAAAGGGCAGCAGAGTGTATATAACCGTACCTCAGATCGGCGAGCAGAGAAAACTTGCGCTTATGTGCAAACAGAATGCGGCAGAGAGGGTGGCACAGCTTTCGGGTGCTACGGGCAGAGAGCTTACTGTTTTGCAGGAGCTTCAGCAGATTCTGGGGCTTGAAAAACTCCCTGTGTATATTGAGTCCTACGATATTTCCAACCACGCAGGCGACGAAAATGTTGCAGGAATGGTTGTTTTTGAAAACGGCAAACCCCTTAAAAAAGCTTACAGAAAATTCAGGATAAAGACCTTTATGGGTCAGGATGACTACGCCTCTATGAACGAGGTGCTCCGACGTCGCTTTGAGGAATATGCTCTTCATAAGGATGAGGGAGAGGGCTTTGGCAGACTTCCCGACCTTATACTTCTTGATGGTGGCGTGGGTCAGGTGAATGCGGTCAAGCCTTTGCTTCGGGAGTATGGTCTTGAGATACCCCTCTTTGGTATGGTCAAGGATGACAAGCACCGCACCCGAGCAATTACAGGTGACAGCGCAGAAATTGAAGTCAGCTCAAAACAGCGTGTGTTCAATTTTGTTAGTTCTGTTCAGGATGAGGTTCACCGCTTTGCCATCGGCTACCACAAAAGCCGCAAAAGCAAGGCTATGCTTTCAAGCTCACTTACGGATATTCAGGGCATAGGCAAAGAAAGAGCAAAGGTGCTTCTGACTCATTTCAGAACCCTTAAAAATATCAGAGAAGCAGAGCTTGAGGAGCTTATGATGGCTCCTAAGATGACAAGGTCAGCGGCTCTTGCTGTTTACAGACATTTTCACCCCACAAAAGATGGGGATAAAGAATAAACAATGTGCATTTGAACGGAGGCACGAATATGAGAGTTATTACAGGTAAAGCCAGAGGCAGAAGACTTCAGACTCTTGCCGGGGACGATGTGCGCCCCACCACCGACAAGGTAAAGGAATCTGTTTTTTCTGCAATACAGTTTGAGGTTGAGGGCAGAATGTTTCTTGATTTGTTTGCAGGCAGCGGACAGATGGGTATTGAGGCTCTTTCAAGAGGCGCAAAGGGAGCTTATTTACTTGATCTGAGAAAAGATGCGGTTTCTGTAATCAGAAAGAATCTGAAGGACGTAGGTCTTGAGGAGAATGCAGAGGTAAGATGTGCAGATTCTCTTATGTTTCTGCGCTCCTGCAGCGAGAAATTCTCTGTGGCTTTTGTAGATCCTCCTTACAATAAAGGTATGGCTGCAAAGGCTCTGGAACTTTTGCCTGCAGTTATGAACAAGACAGGTGTTATTGTGGTGGAAACTGCAGAGAAAGAGGAGCTTCCTCAGCAGGCAGGGGATTTTGTTCTTGACAGAACTTACCGCTATGGTACAATAAAAGTATCAATGTACAGATGTCCTCTTGAGGACTGATAATCAGGAGGTGTTTTGAATGAAAGTTGCAATTTGTCCCGGTAGCTTTGACCCCGTAACCCTGGGTCATCTGGATATTATCTCTCGTGCATCGGGTCTTTTTGATAAGGTTATAGTTGCGGTGCTTTGCAATATGGACAAGAATCCCAGCTTTACCGTTGCAGAGAGAATAGAATTTCTCCGCGAGGTAACAGCACAGTATCCCAATGTAGAAATTGACAGCTTCAGCGGTCTTCTGGTGGATTATGCCAGAGAAAAGGGTGCTGTGGCAGTTGTAAAAGGTCTCAGAGCGGTTTCTGACTTTGAGTATGAATTCCAGATGTCTATGATAAACAAAAAGCTCTACCCCGAGGTGGAGACAGTTTACCTCAATACAAGTCAGGATTATATGTATCTTTCCTCAAGTGTTGTCAAGCAGATAGCTTCTTTTGGCGGAGATATCAGTATGTTTGTTCCTGCGACAATTCACGACAAAATAGTTGACAGACTGAAAAATATATGAAATAATATAATTTAGGTATATACAAAGTATTTCAGACAGGAAAGGAAGACCCGTAATGAAAAGAGTAGAAGAGTTACTTCGCGAGATTCAGGAGATTATGGAGGATGCCAAGGCAGTTCCTCTTACAGGCGGTAAGTCCCTTGTAGATACAGAGCAGATCATCGATATTATCGAAGAGATTCAGGATTCTATGCCCTCTGAGGTTCGTCAGGCAAAGAATATTGTTGCTGACCGTTCACAGATTATTGCAGAGGCAAAGGGCGAGGCAGAGGGAATCATCCGCGAAGCTGAAGAGAAAAAGAAGAAGATGGTTGAGCAGAACGAAATTGTTCAGGCAGCACATGAGAGAGCAACAGAGATTCTCAACAATGCAAAGGCTCAGACAGCTCAGATGCGCAAGAGTGCAGCTGACTTTGTTGAGGACATTATGAAGCAGACTGACGAGGCTATCACAACTCAGCTCACAGAGCTCAGAAAGACTCGCCAGAACATCAAAATGGCTAACAAAACAGGCGCAGGCGCAAATATGTAACCTTTGTAATCTTTTAACGGATTGCATTGTAATCAAACGTATGTTCTGATAATTCAGGCGTAATCGTGGAACTCCCACGGTTACGCCCTTTTTTTGTCCATTTTGCCGCAAAAAATATATGTAATATTAGTAAAAAAATCGTAATCTTTATCTTGCAATTTTGAAACTGATGGAGTATAATATATCTATCCGGTGGCGTTTGGTGACTCAAAGTGACTTTTAGGGACACAAAATGACCGAAAATGAAAGGCAGGTGGGTAAAATGTTCAAAGGAATTACATATCACTCTATGGACTGTAAGGGACGTGTCATTTTGCCCCAGAAATTCCGCGATGAGCTTGGCGAAAGCTTCTGCATCACATACGGCTTCCCTAACGAGTTCGGAAAGAAGTACCGCTGCCTTCAGATTATGTCCCACGATGAGTTCGAGCGACTCCGCCTTCAGATTAAAGCTCTCCCCGCAAAGAGCACTCTTGCTCTTCAGTACATTATCGTAGCTCCCGCTACCGATGTATCTCCCAACTCCCAGGGCAGAATCCAGATTCCTCAGGCTCTGCGTGAGGGTGTGGGTCTTGACAAAGAGTTGGTTGTGCTGGGTATGGACAGCAGAATCGAAATCTGGGACAAAGACCTTTACGAAGAGTTCAGAGAACTCAGTATGGATGCATCCTGTCTGGATGCTATGGAGCTTCTGAGGCTCTGATAATGGAATTCAAACATATATCAGTCCTGCTGAACGAAACAATCGAAGGGCTCAACATAAAGCCCGACGGAATTTACGTTGACGGAACAGCAGGCGGTGGAGGACATTCATCCGAGATACTCAAAAGCCTTACAAGCGGAAAGCTTTATTCTATCGACAGAGATCCGGATGCAATAAAGACAGTTACCGAGAGATTCAGAAACGAACCTTGCAGCGAGATTGTTCAGGGACGTTTTGGAGATATGAAGCAGCTCCTTGCTGACAGAGGTGTAGTAAGTGTTGACGGTGTGCTTCTGGATATCGGAGTTTCTTCTCATCAGCTGGATACAGCGCAGAGAGGCTTTTCTTTCCACGAGGATGCACCCCTGGATATGAGAATGAGCCAGGAGGGCGAGACAGCAGCACAGCTTGTGAACACTCTGCCCTTTGCAGAAATTGCAAGAATCATCGGAACTTACGGAGAAGATAAATACGCAGGCTCTATTGCAAGAGCAATTGTTAAATACAGAGAAGAAAAAGAAATTCTCACCACGCTGGAACTTGCAGAGATAATCAAGAGTGCAGTTCCCCAGAGAGTGCGCAGAGAGGGACATCCTGCAAGACAGACCTTTCAGGCTCTGCGAATTGCAGTAAACGACGAGTTCGGCGAACTTGAGAGAGGTCTTGAGTCAGCATTCGAGATGCTCTCGTCGGGTGGACGACTTGCGGTGATTACTTTCCACTCTATAGAGGACAGAATCACAAAGCAGGCAATGCAGAAGTGGTGCACAGGCTGCACCTGCCCCCCTGATTTCCCTGTTTGCGTGTGTGGCAACAAACCCAAAGCAAAGCTTATTAACCGAAAACCTATCATAGCAAGTGAAAAAGAACTTGCAGAAAATTCAAGAAGCAGAAGTGCAAAGCTTCGTGTGTGTGAAAAACTGTAAAAGACAGTAAGGCGGATGCCGCCGAAGGTGTATGAAAGAAATAAACTAAAAGGGGAATGTATAATGGCTTACAGTGCGTATATGACTCGCGACAGAGGTTATGACCTCAGCTTGTTTGAAACAAGCGGTACAGCTGCCAGAAAGCCCGAAACAAAAAAGGTTAAGAAAAAGCAATACAATAATATATTGGAAATGCCCGGTGTGAGTGCAGACCAGTCACAGCGCAGAAAGCATAACGTGGGAAGTTTGATTGTAGGCTTTGCAGTAGCAGGTGTGATTGCAATCATCATCGGTGTTATCATTCACGGTCAGGTACAGCTTGCAGAAATCAATCAGAAGATTACCACTGCACAGCAGACACTGACAGAGAAAGAAAGCGAGCACAACCAGATGCAGGCAAGAGTTGAGGGACTTCTCTCAACAGCTGCAATAGAGGAGTGCGCCCGCAATGAGCTGGGTATGTCAAAGGCTACCAATCAGCAGAAAGAATACATAAGCCTTGAAACAGGCGACAAAGCAGAAATATATACACAGGAAAACAGCAACATCTTCACCGAGATTGGAGATCTCCTGAGTTCTTTGTGGTCATAACATACATTTTTTACTAATATGTATGTTGTGTGTGGATGAGAGTTAAGATTTTTGTCTTGACTCTTTTTCTGCTATATATAAGACTGTGATTTTTTGGAAGATTTTGTGTGAATCGCAGTTTTTTTACCGGAAAGGAGATGAAAAAGATGGCAAAAGGAAAGAAACAGACCTTTAAGCAAAGGTCAAATTCACTTTTGGCACTTATTCTTATACTTGGCTTCGGCGCTGCTATCTGCAGACTGGGTTATCTGCAGATTTTCAAAGCAGATGAGCTGCAGCAGAGCGCTGTGAACCAGCAGCTGACCGACACAACTCTCTCGGCAAAAAGAGGTACTATCTACGATGCAAACAAAAAGGTACTTGCTATCTCTGCTTCTGTGTGGAGAGTGGTACTTGCTCCTGTTTATCTGGAGGATGACACAGAGCGCAGAATCGTTGCCGACGGACTTTCTGCAATTCTTGATGTGGACAGAGAAACCATATACGAGAAATCACAGCAGGACAGCTATTATGTGGAAATCAAACGACAGATTGAATCTGACAAAAGAGAAAAAGTTCTTGAGTTTATGGATAAACTTGAAGATGAGCACGATATAAATTCACAGTGCATTTTTATGATTGAGGACTACAAGCGTTACTATCCTTATGGTGACCTGGCGGCTTCTGTTATCGGCTTCACAGGTTCAGATGACCAGGGCCTGTGGGGTATTGAGTATCAGTATGATGACGAACTTACAGGTACACCCGGCAGACTTGTTACCGCAACAAATGCCCACGGCACAGCAATGCCTTTCCAGTACAGCCAGAATATTGAAGCTGTAGACGGATATTCCGTTGTGCTGACCATCGACGAAACTGTTCAGCAGATTGTTGAAAAGTATCTTAAGCAGGCTGTTGAAGAGCACGCGGTTTATAACCGAGGCGTAAGCATTGTTATGAACGTAAACACAGGCGCCGTGCTTGCGATGGCTTCTGTTGAGGGCTTTGATCTGAACGATCCTTTTGACCTTCCTCAGGAAACCTGGGACGAGATAAATGCCCTTGAGAAAGAGTCCGACAGAAGTGCGGCTTACAACGAAGCTCTGGGTAAAAGATGGAGAAATAAAGCTCTGAGTGATACATACTACCCCGGTTCTGTATTCAAGATGTTTACAGCGGCTATGGCTGTTGAGGAAGGACTTGTTTCTGAAAATTCTTCCTTCTACTGCGACGGCTCCTACACGGTTACAGGTCAGACCATGGGTTGTCACCTGCGTTCAGGACACGGAACACAAAGTTTCAGAGAATCAATCAAAAACTCCTGCAACCCTGCATTTATGCAGATTGGTGAAGCAGTAGGTGAGGAACTCTTCTGGCAGTATTACCAGGCATTCGGTTTCTCTGAAAGAACAGGAATCGACCTGCCGGGTGAAGCAAGCGACATCTTCTTCTCCGAAGACGGAGCAATGCTTCCCGTAAACCTTGCTACTGCATCTTTCGGACAGAACTTTGCAGTAACTCCCATTCAGGTTGCAACAGCTGTTTGCGCTATTGCAAACGGCGGATATATTGTTCAGCCCCACGTGGTATCTCAGGTGCTTGATGAAAACGGAAACGTTTATCACACAGCTTCAACCGAGGTTAAGCGTCAGGCTATTTCTTCAGAAACAGCGGCTCTCATTTCTGACATTCTTGAGGAAAACGCTGTTTCCGGTTCCGGTAAAAACGGCTACGTTGCAGGCTACAGAGTAGCGGGCAAGACCGGTACATCCGAGAAAAAGAACGACTCCAACGGCGATGGTATTGATGACTACATTGCTTCTTTCTGCGGATTTGCTCCTGCAGAGGATGCAGAGGTTGTCTGCCTTGTGTTCTTTGATACGCCCACAGGCGCACTCTACTACGGCAGCCAGGTTGCTGCTCCTGTTTATGCACAGATTATGTCAGAGGTTCTTCCTTATCTTCAGGTTGCAACCCAGTACACAGAAGATGAACTTGCGGCAATGGATAAATCCACAGGTACCTACGTGGGACTTTCTGTGGAAGAAGCCCAGGCAGCTGCAGAAGCAGAAGGCTTTACCACATCTGTAAAGGGCTATGGTGACGTTGTTCTGGCACAGGTTCCCTCGGCAGGTACCTCAATCCCCAGAGAGGGTAACGTGGTGCTGTACACAGACGAGTCCAGTGCAGCTGACCAGGTTACTGTGCCCGACCTTACAGGTTACAGCATTTATGACGTAAACTATCTTGCAACGGTTTACGATATCAATATCAGTATGACGGGTGCCACCACCTCGGGAATGAGCGTGTCTACATCGCAGAGCATTCCTGCAGGAACACTTGTTTCTCCCGGTACTGTGGTTAAGATTACATTCACCGCAGGCGGAGTAAGCGACTGATTTTTTCTGACTTTTAGCGGAGGATTTATGATTACGGATAAACTTACAATTTTCGGTGACAGTGAAGATGTTACCGCTGTTTGTGATTTGATTTGTAAATGCTCACAGCTGCTGGATGTACAGCTGTGTGAGTGCATAGTGTATATTGGCGATGTGTCAGAGCCTTGTAAGGCTTCTGCTGACAAGGCAGTAATTGTACCCTATGAATACAAAGATAAAATCACACAGGGCAGAGTAATGACTTACTCCGCAACACAAACAGCCGCAGACGTGGCATCACTTAATTTGCAGAAACGTGAGAACGCTCTGTGTTTTGAGGTGCTCAGCGGAGCACAGATGAGCAGAGTGTTTATTCCTTACAACACAAACTGCACACAGAGTCAGGTGCTTGTGTGTGCAGGGGTGCTGTGTGCAAGCGGTGTTTCTGTTAACAAGGCAGTTGAAACTATAAATTCAATTCTCAAATAAAGGAAGGTAAAGATTATGGAAAACTGTTTATGGGCATTAGGCACAGCTGTTGTTGCCTTTTTGATTTCAACCGTACTGGGAAAACTCCTTATTCCTTTTCTTCATAAGCTGAAGTTCGGTCAGACAATTCTTGAGATTGGTCCCGACTGGCATAAGAAAAAGCAGGGTACTCCCACTATGGGCGGCATAATGTTCATTGTTGCAATTGTTGTTTCCACAGCTCTGTTTTACGGAGCAAAGATTGCCACATCCTCTGTGGCGGTTCTGGAGCAGTTCAATATCTGCATCGGTCTTGTTATGGCTCTTTGCTATGGTATCATCGGCTTTATCGATGACTACATCAAGGTTGTAAAGAAGCGTAATCTGGGACTTACTGCGGTGCAGAAACTTGTAATGCAGTTTTCTGTAGCTGTTCTTTATCTGCTGGCTCTCCGTTATATCGGCGGTGATGCAGGTCTTACTTCCACATTCATCCCCTTTGTGGGCACTGTGGAGCTTGGTTGGTTTTACTATGTAATTGCTTCTGTTGTGATTGTAGGTATTGTTAATGCAACAAATCTTACAGACGGTATTGATGGTCTTGACGGCTCAATCACATTTTTTGCGGCAATTATTATGATGCTTATGTCCAGTATGCTCTCAAACATCGGCGGTGTAATTGAGAGTGCGGCTCTTGCAGGTGGTTGCCTTGGCTTCCTTGTGTGGAATTTCCACCCTGCAAAGGTATTTATGGGTGATACAGGCTCACTCTTCCTGGGCGGTATGGTTTGCTCCGTACTCTTTGCTCTGGATGTACCTGTGCTGCTTCTTCTTATCGGTATTATTTACCTTACAGAAATGTTCTCTGTTATGCTTCAGGTGAGCTACTTCAAGCTTACACACGGCAAACGTCTTTTCAAGATGAGCCCCATTCACCACCATTTTGAGATGTGTGGCTGGAGCGAAGTGAAGATTGTGTGCGTGTTCAGCCTTGTAACAGTTGTTGCAGGTGTTGTGGCAGCAGTCCTTACATATTTCGGTGTTGTTAATTTCTGATTTTTTACATAGATTTATTATACTTTTTTACGGAACAGGAGGGATACAATGAAGCACTCAAGCTTTCTGCACACAAAGACTTCTCACGATAGTGCATATCTGAGAAACTTCAGTGCACAAGCGGCAGGCAGCAGACGACCTGCCCCTGCAAACAGCTCTGCACGTAAATCCCAGAGCAAGAAAAACTCAAGCATTTTTTACACAGGTCTCGGCATTGATATGCCTTTCCTCATAATGGTACTGGTGCTTCTTGTAATCGGAATTCTGATGATGTTCTCGGCAAGCTATCCCGTAGCTTATGCAGAGCACAAGGGTGACAGTTACTACTACCTGAAAAGACAGCTTTTCTTTGCTGTGTCAGGTGTGGGAATTATGATTTTTGCATCCTTCATACGCTACAATATCTACTATAAATTCGCAAAGATATTGATGGCGGTTTCTACCCTGGGTCTGGTTGTAGTTTTGCTGATGCCATCCTCAACAGGTATCCGCAGATGGATTTATTTTGGTTCTACTCCTTTCCAGGTTTCCGAGCTCAGTAAATTCTGCATTGTTGTATATCTTGCTTATGTTGCCACCAAGTATGCGGATAAAATGAAGTACCTTAAATACAGTTTTCTTCGCGGCGGTATAGTGTTTGTGGTTACAGCCTTTTTACTGTTGCTTGAACCCCACTACTCATGTATTGTAATCATCTTTTTCCTTGTACTTATTATGCTTTATCTGGGTGGTATGCCCTCAAAGTATTTCCTTATAATTTTCGGCGGTGCCGCATTTGCATTCATAATTGCCTGGTCAACAGGACTTCTGGGCTATGCTATGACACGAATGGACGGCTGGGGTCAGGCTCTTATCTACACCACAGACGAGATGTGGCAGACCACCTGGCAGACAAGAAATTCACTTTATGCTATCGGCTCCGGCGGACTTACAGGTCTTGGACTTGGTAATTCTCGTCAGAAATATCTCTATCTTCCCGAACCCCAGAACGACTTCGTTTTTGCTATTGTTTGCGAGGAACTTGGTCTTATTGGTGCAATCGGAATTCTGGCGATTTTTGCTCTGCTTGTGTGGAGAGGAATTTATGTTTCACAGCGTGCAGGCACAACATTCGGCAAACTGATCGGTTGCGGAATTTCTGCCCAGCTGGGACTTCAGGTT
>CALEIO010000049.1 GCA_937875885.1 uncultured Clostridia bacterium
CGGAATAAACATTTCGAATGTGCCCTGCAAGGGCGAATGACAGCCGCCCTTGCAGTAGAGTGCGACACAGAAAACTATCCTTTGCAGCATACGTTTCTGTGTTATATGAGGATGCTTAATCGGGAGGTTGCGGTTGTATATATTGTATTTCGCACGCTTGTATAATATATATAAAAATATTGAATATTGTGAGTGAATGTGTTATAATTTATACAAATGAATTTAAGGGGGATTTTTTGTGAAAAAACACATGAATCAACTGAAAAAAATAATATGTTTATTAATTTGTGTGCTGATGACTTTGGCGTCTTTGGCTACATACAGCGCATATGCATCTGATGAGGAATATACCTTATACGGCTATAACGATTGGGGGAATGTTGCCTACACCTTTGAGGACAGCACTCTTTCCTTGTCTGTTTATGACACAACCTTCTTCAATATTCTGGAGGTTTATTCAGCCCAGGGCCGTTACTGCTATGATTGCTATGTTGCAAACGATGTGTGGATGGAAAACGGTGCTGAATTTGTTTCTGATTGGGACAGGTTTGATTTTGATTGCCTCTCCGAAATGGTGGTTGAGCCCGGCGATTGGGTGTTTACTCTTGAAGTGACCGAGGACTACAACTATGTGGTGACCTACGAGCCCGGTGCACCCGACCATTCCCACGATTTTGACAATGAGGGATTCTGCACAATCTGCTCGTTGTGTGAGCCTGCGCAGATGAATGGAGAGGGTTATTGCGAGATTGAGAATGCAGGTCAGCTTTATTGGTTTGCAAATCAGGTGAATGATGGCGATGATACCCTTAACGCAAAACTTATGAACGATATCGATCTGAACGGTGCATATTCTGACCGCAATATGTTCTGGACACCTATTGCGGATTTCACTCGCGGATGGTATACGATTATTACTGATGACCTCCTTAGTATGTTAAGAATGAACATTTCTTACAACGGAATTTTTGACGGCAACAATAAGACCATAAGTGGTCTGGAGGTCGAAGATACCTTTGATTCCTTCAAGAGCTTTTTTGGTGTTGTGGGCGAGAATGGTGTAGTCAGAAATCTGACTGTTGATAATTCTTTTATGAATTATATGGAATATTATGGCGAAGCCGCCATTGCAGGATGTAATATGGGTCTTATCGAAAACTGTGTTTCAGGCTATAATCGTGTGCAGTTTGCGGGTATTACAAACTTCAATCTGGGCAAGATTGATGGTTGTTGCAATATGAATACCATATTTGACGGCGTTGTTGGTGCGGGTATTGCCTTGATTAATACAGGCGAGATAACTGATTGTAAAAACTACAGCAGTGTTACTACCGCGGGAATTACATATGAAAACGATGGCCGCGTTTCTGATTGTGCGAACTTCGCAGAGCTTATTAATGCCTGTGGTATTGCTATGATAAATGAAAATAATGCGGTGATTGAAAGATGCTATAATGCAGGTGATATGTTTGTTGATATGTCTGCAGGCATTGTTCAGTCAAATGGTGGTATAATCCGAAATTGCTACAACACAGGTAACTCCGCCGAGATGACATTTGGTGCCATAGCCTGGAACAATGACGGAATGATTCAGAACTGCTATAACACAGGTATGTGTACAGATGAGTTTACAGGTTTCCCCTGTGCTATCCGTCTGGTTGATTATAACGGCAGAGATGTGCAGAATTGCTATAATATTGACTACGACTACAGCAGCGATAATATTGAGATGAAAACAGCAGAAGAGTTTGCAAGCGGCGAGGTTGCATATCTTCTTCAGGCTGACCAGACAGAATTGGTATGGGGTCAGAATATTGACAATGGTAAGACTCCTGATGCTTTCCCCGTGCTTAAGGGTGCACAGGTTTATGTGCAGAAAGATTGCACAGGTAACACATTATATGCAGGCAACACTCCCACAGAGCAGGAGGTTGTGCACAACTACAACAGTTCAAATGTATGCACAGATTGCGCAATGCTCAAAGAAGGCGAGGTTGTAGGTCTTGCAGGTCATACCCTGAGTGTGGAAGATACTCTGGGTGTTAATTACTACATCGCAGTTTCAGACGATGTGCTTGAGGACGAAGAAGCAAAGATTGTATTTACCGTAGGTGACGGCGAGGATGCCTATGTGATTGAAAAGTCTGTTGCGGAAGCTGTTTCTGCTGCGGCTTTTGATGTCCGCAGACAAAACGGACTTCTGGCAGTTACATGCGATGTTTCTGCTAAAGAGGTAACAGCAACAATCTATGCAAAGCTTGTTGCAAACGGCACAGAAACACCCCTGCCTTCTTACTCTGTTATGCAGTATGCAGAGGCAATTCTTTCGGATGAAGAAACCTATGCAGATGCAATTCCCGTTGTGAAGGCTATGCTCAATTACTCGGCAGCGGCTCAGGCTTACTTTGGCTACAACACAGAGCACCCTGCAAACGCTACAGAGTTTATGACAGATGCAGACAGATTTGTTGATACGGATATTGATTTGAGCATTTACGAAGCAGTTGTCAGCGGTGAATCAGCAGGTGTAAGCTACTATGGTTCATCCCTTGTGCTGGAGTCAGAAACTTCCATAAAGCATTATTTTATTGTGGATGAGAGTGTTTCTGCAGAAAGTCTTCAGGTTACAGTATCAGGTGAAGAAGCAGAGCTTACAAAGAATGGTGACCTCTACTGCCTGAGAATTGATAACATTTTCGCACAGAATCTGGATGAGGTTTATGAGGTTAAGATTGACGGAATCACCCTTGAGTACAGCGTACTCAGCTATGGTTATGCTGCATTGAACACAAATAAAACCACACTTATAAACACTCTGTGTGCTCTTTATGACTATCACCTTGCTGCAAAGGAATACGGCAATAAATAATTCAAAAGAATAAAGATAAATTAAAAACAGGATGCAAGGCTTTCGGGCTTTGCATCCTGTTTGTGTCTGATGGTTTGATTAATTGGTTTTGTGCACAATTTCTACCCCTGTGTCTGTTATGAGATATTTACCGTCTGTTGCTTCGATGGTGAATACGGTGGAGATTCGGTTTGTACCTTTTTCTCTCATACCTACGGGGTTGTAATTATCATTGTAGGTTATCTCATAGGTGATGTTGACAGTTGACTTAAGGGTGTTGTAGATTTCTGTGTCTGCGGTTATGAGTTTGCAATCTGTGACAGTGCCTATAAAAGTATCAACGAGTTCCTTGTCGTTTGGGTCAAAGCGTTTTTCTTCGCACAATACGGAATTTATCAATTCAACATCGTGAGTTTTGTATCCCTCAATGTAGGCGTTTATGACATTTGCAACCTGCTGCGTGGGATATGTCATTTCGTATCCATAAGGAAATCCGTTTTTTCTGAGGACTATTCCGTCTTCGTAGCAGATTGCGATTTCCTCACGCTGTGGGGCTGAATCTCTTGTGGTGCCTGTGAGGTAAAGATTTTTGTTCTTTGCAATGAGATTCAGATTGTCCAGGTTATTCTCAAAGGTGGAGCGGCTTGTTTCTTTGCCGTTCTTTTTTACTACCAGAGTTATTGTTTCTCTGCCGTAGGTGGGGCCCATTGTTAGGGTGATGTCCTCTTTTACGCCGTCTGCATCTATATCGTAGGAGATTTCATCGTAGATATAGCCTGTGGGGTCACCTGTGATAACTTCTGCCAGAGCAAACACAGCGCCGTCTTCAAAGGGATACTTTGCTTCTTCACTTGAGTTGTAGCGGTACTTGGGCAGCTCTGCGGACTCATCTGCTATAAAGCTCAGGCTTGATGTTTTTACAGCGTGAAAATTTCCTGCGTCGGTGAGAATGTTGTCTGTGTCGCCCTCGTGTACTGCAAAAACATATTTGTTGCCGTCTTCTGCTTTAAGAATCAGCTT
>CALEIO010000050.1 GCA_937875885.1 uncultured Clostridia bacterium
TAATTAGAAAGAGTGAATTATAATGGGAAAAATTATAGGTATAGATTTAGGTACAACAAATAGTTGTGTCGCAGTTTTAGAAGGTGGAGAACCAGTTGTTATTACTAATCCAGAAGGAGGTAGAACAACTCCATCTGTTGTTGCTTTTAAAGGCGATGATGAATTAGTAGGTGATACTGCTAAAAGACAAGCAGTAACAAATGTAGACAATACAGTTGCTTCTATTAAAAGAAAAATGGGTACTAAAGAAAAGGTTAGTGCTAATGGTAAAAAATATACTCCAGAAGAAATTAGTGCAAAAGTATTAATGAAATTAAAAAGTGATGCTGAAGCTTACTTAGGAGAAAAAGTAACAGAAGCAGTTATTACTGTTCCAGCATATTTTAATGATGCTGAAAGACAAAAACAAGCTTATTTAAATGCAATAGAACTTGTTAAAATACTTATGAAAGCGCACAATTTTACCATAGGTCAAGTTAAACAACATTATAATTGAAAGGGGTTAAAGTAAAATATGAACGTAAGCAAAGAAAGAATTGAAGAATACAAAAAAGAAACAAAGATGCCGCCGATTTTTAAAAATTTACTTATCATATTTGCAATTCTTTTGTTGTCAGTTATCCTGTGCCTGAGTTTTTGCACAGTTTTGCCTGCAGTGAGTGCTGTGTCAAGTAATTGGGTCCTTGATCCCTATGCAGAGTACATAACTCAAACTGATAAAAAATATGTATATATGGATTTATCTGATAAAAGTTATTACTTTGATTATGAATCCCATGCCTTGTATGAGCAAAAACTTAATTTTGCAGATGATAAAACAGCAGATAGGTATCGCGGCTCTCATATATTATTCTATAAGGATGCCGAAGATGTGGCTGTGCAAATGGAGGCTTATAAGAATAATCGTTATGAGGAAAGTCGTCTGTATGTGGAGGAATCACACCTAGAGGAATATAAGAATATTGCCCAAGGTATTGCAGATGATTATCTGATTTATAGCTATTATTCTACCGAAGTGTTCAGGTTTTCCGGCGTGAAGTATGATGACTGGAGTGATAGCGGCACTATAACTGTTGATGCAAACAGCTTGTCTGATTATGATTGCTACTATATTTTTGCCACTGATGACAAAGAGCTCTTCGAAGTGGAATGTGGTATGGTATTGTATGATTACTATCATGATAAGTTGTATCTGCTCAAATACAGCGATTACGACAGCAGTTATTTTTACAGCGACGGAGGGTTTAATGAAAAAGTTGATAAAGAAGTAACTCTTTATTTGCTGGAAGATGACCCTTTGGAAAAAGAGATAGTAAACTTTGTGAATACAGAACCTAAAGATGATCTGGATTGGCTTGTTTCTGATCATAATGAAGTAAATGATACAGTAGCAATAGTATTTTGCTCCATTGTTTTTGGCATAATACCTTTAGCCACCTTTGTGTTTGCCATTGTAATGCTCATTATGGTTAAAGATAAAAAGTACCGTAGGCCTTATACAGCAATTGCTTTTGGCTCTTTGCTTGTTCTTGTAAGCTGTGCGGTAGTGCTTTTGATGCTCATATAATTTTATGCAAAACAAAGCGCCCTTGCGAATTTATCGCAGGGGCGCTTTTGTTTGTTGTTTATTTGTGTTTAATAAGACCCAGTGCCTTTGAGAGCTCCATAAGGATTGTGGGAATACAGATAAGTCCCAAAGCAATAAGATACAGCTTAAAGGGAAGATAAATCAGGTTGAAAGCAATCTGAACGGGAGTGAACAGAACAACAAGTACCATAACCAACGATGCAAGTACAGCAAGGTTCAGGTTTTTGTTTGTGAAGATACCTGTTTTGAATAAAGAACGGTCAGAGCGCATGTTGAATGACTGAAGCACCTGGGAGAGTGAAAGAACCATAAATGCCATTGTCTGACCACCTGCTGCAGTGCCTGTGTAGTTTGCACCAATCCAGTAGCCAAGGAGGGTAAGCAGACCAAACATAAGTCCCTGAAGCACCACTCTGATGCCAAGACCGTTTGCAAAGATTCCTTCATTCTTGGGTTTGGGCTTTTTGTCCATTACATCTGCTTCTACAGGTTCCATACCAAGAGCAATTGCAGGCAGAGAGTCGGTTACAAGGTTAATCCACAAAAGCTGCATGGAAAGCAGGGGAGAAGCGTGCCACATAAGCATTGCGGCAAATACAGCCACAACCTCGCCGATGTTGGTGCCAAGGAGAAAACCAACAACCTTTTTGATGTTTGCATAGATTCCTCGGCCTTCACGCACAGCTTCTACTATGGTGGAGAAGTTGTCATCTGTAAGGGTCATATCCGCTGCACCCTTTGCAACGTCTGTGCCTGTGATTCCCATTGCACATCCGATGTCTGCGGCCTTGAGGGCAGGGGCGTCGTTTACACCGTCACCTGTCATAGAAACAACCTGACCTTTACGTTGCCAGGCTTTGACAATGCGGATTTTATTTTCGGGAGAAACTCGTGCATAAACAGAGATTTTCTCAACCTGTGCATCAAGCTCTTCTTCGCTCATTGCATCAAGCTGTGTGCCTGTGATAGCCATATCTCCATCAAGAAGAATTCCAAGCTCTCTTGCAATTGCAGAAGCGGTGATAACGTGGTCGCCTGTAATCATTACGGGCTTGATTCCTGCTTTACGGCAGGTTTCAACAGCAACCTTTGCTTCGGGTCTGGGAGGGTCAATCATACCCAAAAGTCCCAGGAATGTAAGGTTGCACTCGATCTCTTCGGGAGTGAGGTTTTCGGGAATGGTATCAATTTCCTTGTAAGCCACAGCCAACACTCGCAGAGCCTGCTCGCTCAGTGCTTCTGTGATTTCTCTTGCTTTGTCAAGGTCGCCCTTTACACAGCGGCTTGCCATTACGTCAAAGGCGCCTTTTACAATAACCACGTTTCTGCCGTCGATGGAGTTTATGGTGGTCATAAGTTTTCTGTCAGAGTCAAAGGGGATTCCCGCAAGTCGGGGATAAGTCTTGTTAAGCTCATCTTTGAGCAGATTGTTCTTGTATGCAGCAAGGACAATTGCGGTTTCTGTAGGGTCGCCGATGTGCTGCTCTTCTTCGCCCGAGAATACAACGGAGCCGTCACAGCACAGAGTGCCGTAGGTGAGGAGCTTTCTGATGCTTTCGGGTGCATTGTTGCTCATATTGTGGGCAAAGTCATCTCCGTCTGCAAAAACCTGCATAACGGTCATTTTGTTCTGTGTGAGTGTACCTGTCTTATCGGAGCAGATTACGGAAGCGCTGCCCAGAGTTTCTACAGCGGGAAGTCTGCGGATGAGTGCGTTACGCTTAACCATTCTCTGTACACCGATGGAAAGTACAATGGTAACAATTGCGGGCAAGCCCTCGGGAATAGCAGATACAGCCAGAGAAACCGATGTCATAAACAGATGAATGGGGTCAAGGTTGTTGAGAAGACCCACAAGGAAGATAACACCGCAAGCACCCAAAGCAACAAAGCCCAGGTATTTGCCAAGCTGTGCAAGTTTCTGCTGCAGAGGTGTCTGGTTTGATTCTTCTCCTGCAAGCAGATTTGCGATTTTGCCCATTTCGGTGTTCATTCCTGTACCTGTTACTACTGCTGTTGCTGTGCCGTAGGTAATTGTACAGCCAGAGAATACCATATTCTTTCTGTCGCCCAGAGGAGCGTCTTTGTCTACTGTGGCAAGAGCGTCTTTTTCGGAGGGGACAGATTCGCCTGTCAGGGCAGATTCCTCAGATTTAAGGCTTGTGCTTATAAGGAGTCTTGCATCTGCAGGCACAAAGTCGCCTGCTTCAAGGTGGATGATGTCACCTGGGACAAGGAGAGATGCATCAATAAGCTTTTCTTCTCCGTCTCTGATTACTCTTGCGTGGGGTGCAGACATATTCTTGAGTGCATCCAGGGCTTTTTCTGCCTTGCTCTCCTGCACAACACCCATAATGGCGTTGAGGATAACAATAAGCAGAATAAGTCCAGGCTCAAAGAGCTCTGCCCAGTTCTTTTCAATGCAGACGATTGAGAAAGAGACGATTGCTGCAATGATGAGAATGATGATCATTACATCTTTGAACTGGTCAAAGAACCTTTGCAGATTCGACTTTTTCTTTTTCTCCTGCAGACGGTTTTCGCCGTGTTCAGCCTGAAGTTTTTCTACCTGTGCTGTAGTCAGTCCTTTCTGCAGGTCTGCAGAATAAAGGTTGACTATTTCTTCTTTTGTCATATCGTGTGAAGCCAAATTTAATACCTCCTGGTTGATAACAGACTTCTATGTTAAGATAAGGTATAAAAATACCATATAACACCAATGAATATTATAACAAAGTAATTTGGAATTACAACAACACAATGAAAAGTATTCCTTAAATATATGTAAAATTTAGGTGAAGAATTACTTTTTTGATGCAATAATGAAAAAAATATGATATAATCACATAGTGAAATTCAAGCGTTACAGGAGAATTATATGTCTGTTACTACAGTTTTATTTGACCTTGACGGTACATTGCTGCCTATGGAGCAGGATGAATTTGTAAAAGCGTATTTTGGTCTGATTGCAAAAAGACTTGCAAACAAGGGCTACGATGCAAATGAACTTGTTGCCACAATCTGGGCAGGCACAAAAGCTATGATGAAAAACGACGGTTCAAGGCTCAACGAAGAGGTTTTCTGGGAGGAGTTTGCCCGTCAGTACGTAGAGAAATATAAGGATGATATACCGGAGTTTGACGCCTACTACAACAACGAATTTCTGGGCGTTCAGGCTGTGTGCGGATATAATCCCGCAGCGGCAGAAACAGTGCATAAAATCAAGGCTTCGGGGATTCGTGTGGCATTGGCAACACAACCGATTTTCCCCGCAGTTGCCACAGAGCATCGCACACGTTGGGCGGGACTTGATGTGTCTGATTTTGAACTTGTTACAACTTATGAAAATATCGGTTTCTGCAAGCCGAATCCCGAATATTACAGAGAAATATGTAAGCGTCTCGGGGTTGCTCCCGAGGAGTGCCTTATGGTGGGTAATGACGTGGGTGATGATATGGTTGCAAAAAGCCTTGGTATGCAGGTTTTTCTGCTGACAGATTGCCTTATTAACCACACAAATGAGGATATTTCTGTATATCCTAAGGGAAGTTTTAAGGAGCTTCTTGAGTTTCTTGATATCTGAAAAAAACACCGTCTGAAGTAGTATCAGACGGTGTTTTTATATGTTTTTGTTTGGTTTTGCTGTTTCTTTTTCTTGTTTATGTTTCTTCAAAAATCTCATCGTTGAGCTTTGAGAACAGGAATCTTTGCTTTGAGTAAAGACTTGCCTTGCCCGAAATCATAAAGCTGATGATTGCGCTTAAAGCAAAGAAAATCATACCTTTATTGCCGAAGAGTTCTATGCAAAGGAACAGTGTGCCCAGGGGACAGTTGGTAACACCGCAGAAGAGTGCCGCAATACCAAGAGCAGCGCCCATACCGGGATTCATACCTATAAGGGTTGCAATGCTGCCGCCCATTGTTGCACCGATGAACATTGTGGGGATGATTTCTCCGCCCTTAAAGCCTGCCGCTACGGTAATGGCTGTGAAGAGAATCTTCAGAGCAAAGGCTTCGTATCTTACGTCGCCGCTTGTGAAAATTCGGTTGATAACCTCAATTCCGCCGCCGTTGTAGTCGTGAGTACCAAGTGCAAGGGTAAGACCTACAATCAGCAAACCACCAACTGCAATGCGGAGAAAATCATTTTTCAGATGCTTTTTGAAAAGGTGCTCTGCCTCGTGGAGGACTTTGCAGAAAAGGATGCTTATAAGTGCACCTGCCACGCCTATGAGTGCAACTTTCCACAGAGTGTGGGGGGTAAGTGCGGGGACAGATGAAATTGCGAATCTTTCGGGGTGAGTGCCAAGGAGAGTTGAAATATAGAAAGCAACCACGCTTGACACAAGGCAGGGGAGAATTGCAGCGGAGCAGATTTGTCCTACACTGATAACCTCTACAGCAAATACAGCAGCACCCAGGGGTGTGCCGAATAATGCAGAGAAAACTGCAGCCATACCGCACATTGTGAGAATGTGACGGGATTTTTCGCTTACTCTGAAAATCTTTGAGAGTAAAGACGAGATACTTCCTCCAAGCTGGAGTGCAGCACCCTCTCTGCCTGCAGAGGCGCCGAAGGTGTGGCTGAGCACTGTGCCTGCAAATACAGCGGGAGCCAACAGAACGGGGACTGTTGTTTTTTCTCTTGCGCTTACAAGCACCTGGTTTGTGCCCACGGTAGAAACCTTGCAAAGTTTGAAAATTCCTACAGATAACAGACCTGCAAGTGGAAGAAGATACAGAAGCCAGCTGTTGCTTTCTCTCAGTCCGATGCCGTAATTTATGCATTTTGCAAAGCCTGCACCCAGCAGTCCTCCGATTCCGCCCACTATGCAGCCAAGCAGAATCCATTTTGCAAAAGCGATAGTATATTTCTTTGATTTTTCAAAGAAAAGTTTGGAAGAAGCCAAAGCAAAGTTCCGTCCATCGGAAGAAGATATTAATCCAAATATGCGTTTTGTTGAAAATAGATTTTTGGTGGAGTTGAGTAATAACTATGAACTGAAAAAATCTATTGAATATCTGAAAATTAATTGGGCTAATTATAATGATGTTTTTCGTAATGTATATAATTCGTTTCGTGCTACTGAAGTGTACAAAAATTATATGGCTGTAGAAAAGGTAGATTTTGACCAAGATAAGGCTATTGTTTTGTCGTTGTTTAAACATCTAATGAATTATGATCCATTGGTTGATGTCTTTTATGATAGAAATTTGTTTTGGGAAGATGATTTCTATCAGATAGCACAACATAATTATAATATTTTGAAAGGATTAGATGATACATTTTCGGCTGCTAGTCAGTTTCCACTTATATACGATGAACGCAATGAGGAGGAAGTAGAAGCGTGCAAATTTGCCTCAGAATTGTTGAAAAATACAATATTGTCGTTTGAGGAGAATACTGAAATTATTAAGCAAAATCTCAAGGAATGGGAATACGAACGTGTGGCGATAATGGATACCATAATACTGAAGATGGCTATTACTGAATTGGTAAGTTTCCCTTCAATACCCGAGAAAGTAACGATAAACGAATGTATTGAATTGTCGAAAGAATATAGCACAGATAAGAGTAAACTTTTTGTTAATGGTATTTTGGATATTTCTAAGATTGAGGCTAATAAGTTAGATATTATTAATACCGAATATAGTTTTAGAAAAATATATCATGATTTAATTTCTTTAACTAAAGCATTTGGGGAAACAAAAGATTTAACAGTTAACTTTT
>CALEIO010000051.1 GCA_937875885.1 uncultured Clostridia bacterium
TTGAGCGCGGTGCAGCACACATCCAGTCTACTTTCAACAACACAATTGTTACAATCTCTGACGTTCAGGGTAACGCACTTTCCTGGGCATCTGCTGGTGAGCTCGGTTTCCGTGGTTCCCGTAAGTCCACTCCCTTTGCAGCACAGTCTGCTGCAGAGACAGCTGCTAAGGCAGCTATGGAGCACGGCCTCAAGTACGTAGATGTTTACGTTAAGGGTCCCGGACAGGGCCGTGAGGCAGCTATCAGAGCATTACAGACCGCAGGTCTCGAAGTTACAATGATCAAAGACGTAACTCCGATTCCCCACAACGGATGCCGTCCTCCCAAGAGAAGACGTGTATAATAGGAGGTAACGAATATGGCTAAGAATATGCAGCCGATTGCAAAGCGTTGCAGAGCACTCGGTATTTCCCCTGCTGTTATGGGTTATGCAGGCAAGTCCTCTAACAAGAACCCCGGCGGCAATATGAGAAGAAAAAAGAGTGAGTACAGCATGCAGCTCACAGAGAAGCAGAAGGTTAAGTTCATCTACGGTATCCTCGAGAAGCAGTTCAGATCCTACTACGAGAAGGCTGAAAAGGCAGAGGGTAAGACAGGTGAAGAGCTTCTCACACTTATCGAGAGAAGACTTGACAACGTAGTTTTCAGACTCGGCCTCGCTTCCACAAGAAGAGAAGCAAGACAGCTTGTTAACCACGCTCACTTCACAGTAAACGGCAAGAAAGTAAACATTCCTTCCTACCTCATCAAGGTTGGCGATGTTATCGAAGTTAAGGAATCCAGCCGCTCAACAACAAGATTCAAGGCTATCGCTGATGGCCAGACTGCAGCAGTTGCAGCTCCCAAGTGGCTCCAGAAGGATGCTAACCTCCTCGGTGGTAAGGTTATCGCAGCTCCCCAGAGAGACGATATCGACTTCCCCGTAGAAGAGCACCTCATCGTTGAGTTGTACTCCAAGTAATCCCTTAATCTGTAGGTTTATAAACCATATCAGCTTATTATGGCTGAACTATGTTAAGGAGGATTCGCATGATCGAAATAGAAAAGCCCAGAATCAGTGTTGAAGAATTATCTGCAGACGGTAAATACGGCCGCTTTGTTGTAGAGCCTCTTGAGAGAGGTTTTGGTAACACTCTCGGCAACAGCCTCAGAAGAGTTCTGCTCTCATCCCTTGAGGGTGTAGCAGTTACTTCCATCAAGATTGACGGAGTACTCCACGAGTTCTCTACAATCGAAGGCGTTAAAGAGGATGTAACAGAAATCGTTCTCAATATGAAGAGCCTCGTTGCAAAGCTTAACAGCAACGGTCCCAAGGTAGTAGAAATTGCTGCTGAAGGCCCCTGCAACGTAACCGGCGATATGATTAAGTGTGACAGCGAGGTAGAGATTCTTACTCCCGACCTTCACATTGCAACACTTGGCGAAAACGCAAAACTCAACATGGAAATTACACTGGACAGAGGCAGAGGCTATGTTCCTGCAGAGAAGAATAAGGCTCTCTCAGGCAACAGCGTTATCGGCGTTCTTCCCGTGGACTCCATTTACACACCTGTTTACAAGGTAAACTATACAGTTGAAAACACTCGTGTTGGTCAGATTACTGACTACGACAAGCTTACACTTGAAGTGTGGACAGACGGCACCATCAATGCTAAGGAAGCCGTTTCTCTCGGTGCCAAGATCCTCAACGAGCATCTCAGTCTCTTCGGAGATTTGTCAGACGAGGCATTTGACACAGAGGTTATGGTCGTTAAGGACGACAACGTAATGGAAAAAGTCCTGGAGATGACCATTGAGGAACTTGACCTCTCCGTACGCTCCTTCAACTGCTTGAAGAGAGCCGGAATCAACAAGGTTGAAGACCTTATCAACAAGTCCGAAGAGGATATGATGAAGGTTCGTAACCTTGGTAAGAA
>CALEIO010000052.1 GCA_937875885.1 uncultured Clostridia bacterium
GAAAAGGGTGAATGGCAGCCTGACAGCGAGACCTCCTTCACGCCTGCACTTGTTAACCGCATTGACAGAAACACAAGCGGTATTGTCATATGCGCCAAAACGGCAGAAGCCCTCAGAGTACTCAATCAGAAAATGAAGGACAGAGAGCTGCACAAAATTTATCTTTGCCTTGTCCACGGCAAGCCTAAAAAGGACAGCGATATCCTTGAGGGTTACCTTGTAAAAGATGAGAAAAAGAACAAGGTTTTCGTGTCGAAAAAGCAGACACCCGACAGTAAATATATCAAGACAAAATATAAGGTTCTCGGGTACCGTGACGGTCTGAGCCTTCTTGAGGTTGACCTGCTCACAGGCAGAACACATCAGATTAGAGTGCATATGGCATCTATAGGCAATCCTCTTGCAGGTGACACCAAGTACGGTGGACACCCCTTGAGAATTAAGGGACACACAGGTCAGGCTCTTTATTCTTACAAACTTCAGTTTTCACATTTGGAGGACTCTCCCCTTGCCTACCTTTCCGGTAAAGAATTTACAGCAAAAAATATATGGTTTGAAAAAGACGGAAGAGTTAACATATAACTCTTCCGCCTTGTTTTTTACTTATTAAGTGACATAAACGCTGCCATTGTACCACGTTTGCCGTTTGTAGCGCGATGCGACCAGAGCAGGTCTGCGTTGCACTGTGTGCACAGGTCACTTACGACAATGTTTTCTTCTTTGACTCCTGCTTTGATAAGAAGGAGTTTGTTTGCAAGTGCCAGGTCAATCATAAATTTATCGGGCTTTTGTGTGGGGATGATTACATCTGAATCTGCACCGAAAAGGTTCACAAAATTCTGTGCACAATCATCGCTGACTTCATAGCAGCATTTACCCACAACGGGACCTACTGCACAGATGAGGTCTTCTGGATTTACACCATACTCTGCTTTGAGATTTTCTACAACTTTGCGTGATATCTCGCCAACTGTGCCTCTCCATCCTGCATGGGCAAGTCCGATTGCGCGACCTTTTGAGTCAACAAAGAATACAGGTGTACAGTCAGCATAATAAGTTACAAGAGTAACCCCAGGGTCAGCTGTTATGAGAGCATCCACAGAAAGCATATCCTTTGGCTTGTAAATACCGACACCGCGGTTTTCTGCTGTAACTTTTCTTACAACAGTCTCGTGCACCTGTGCAGATGCTGTCAGGGATTCATACTCAAAGCCTGCAGCCTTGCAGAGTCTTTTGTAGTTTTCTGTAACGTTTTCATCGCTGTCTCCTCTGCCAAAAGAAAGATTCATAGATGTAAACTCACCCTGTGAAACTCCGCCAAGACGAGTGGAGAAAGCGTGACGGATAAACGGAAGTTCTGAAAGCTTATTGTATGTGAGAAAAGGAACTTCTCCTGTGTGGAGAGTCATTGTATCGGAATTAATATTCATAGTCAAATCACCTCATATGAAAACATTATATATCAAAACATCTTGCAAGACAATAATATTCGTGATATAATTCCTATATTCAATGGATATCGGAGGTCCGAAATGTTTAAGAGTAAAAACAAGTTTTTAGGAGCTAATATCCCCCACAGCTGTGACTACTGTCAGAACTGTGTTGTGGAAGGTGGCAAAAACTTCTGCAGATATAAAAAATCCATCAACAAAAGGGGCAAATGTTCAAGATTTGACTACAACCCCGTTATGAGAAAAGTAAGTGCACCCAAAGTTCTGGATACTTATGATGCAAGTGACTTTGCTCTGTAAAATAACAAAACAAACAAAAAGCCTTCTTCACAATACTGTGAGGAAGGCTTTTCTGTTTAATAATAGCTTGCAATATGCTGAAGTTTTTCTTTTGCTTTCTTGATATGTCGGGTAACTGTGGAAGGATTGAGTGACAAGGTTTTTGCAATGTCTTTCATCTTTCTGCCGTTTATGTAATGTTCAAGCAGGCAGTACCGCTGCATATCAGAAAGTTCTGCATATATGGCTTTGTGCAGAAAGCGCTTCATCTTTGTTTTTTCTGCACTGCTTGTGGAGCCGGAACGAGTGTAGGACAGATAAGAAAGCTTATCATAAACGGTATCATCCACAAAGGTTTCGTTACGCGGCATCTGCTTTCTCCTTTGCTATGCTTGCAAGGTAAGCTGCTGTCTGCATAACTTCGTAATATATAAGCTGAAGTTTGTGGATGTTATCCTCCAGAGTCCTTCTCTCGTTCATTGGTACAGTGGCAAGCTTTTCTTTCATTTTACCCAGATTACGCTTAATCTTGCGGGCTTCATCGTAATACTCTTGTGACCATTCTGAATAATTCATTTTTCATATCCTTTCGCTAAACATCATACTCTTAACAAATTGGGGCCGTATTCGTTACATAGAGTTCGGGTGTGGATAACCCTCACATATATACTAACAGAGAAATGATCAAAAATCAATAGTTTTTTCGAATATTTGTTCTATTTTTTTAATAAAATCCAATTTTCAGGACTTTATAATTCAAACATTTACATCAGACAAAAAAACAAGCGCTGCTGAAAACAGCAACGCCTGATATGAATAAATTCAGTTATTATCAGAAGAATCTGTCGTATCCTCTGTTTCATCAGCAGGGGTCAGCTCTACAATCTTCTTTGTAAAAACTATTCCCTCATACTTCTGCTTAACAAACACACGTCCGTCGAATTCCTTTTTGCAATCTGGACATACAAAAACAGCTTTGAAGCTGTGGCTTCTCACATTCCACTTGGTTTTCTGCACACAGCGTACAGAGCACTCGGGACAATCAATGAACATTTTTGACCTGTCCACAAGGGGGCTTTTAAGGTCTGTGATGTGTTTTGCTTTGAATGTAAGCTTACGGTAGAATTCATTGTCGGTTGCATCCTCAACAAACTCATCAAAGATTGCTTTTTTGTAAAGCTTTTTGAAGCAAATGTAGCTTAGCTCTGCATCTGACAAAGCTCTGTGATGCTCAAACTCGGTGCTGACTGAAAGTAGCTCTGCACAGGTAGAAAGTCCAAGCTGTCTGGATGCACTTCCCACGCCAAGCACGTGCTCACAGTAACTCTGCAGGTCGCAGTAACGGCTCATAAAGCGGATTCTGTCTGCCCCTGTGAAGTAGTTGATATTCTCAAGCAATGCAAGTAAATCGGAGGTGCTCCAGGTCATCAGGATGCTGTCCCCCAGAAACTCTTCAAAAGCATTGAGAGCAGACTGAAAATCATACTTTGCCTTTGTAAGTTCATCGAATGTTATGTTGGTGAGCTTCTTTACATAGGGATTAAGAAATCTTCCGATTGAGGGCTTTACAAGCACACTGAATTTATCGATGACTTTTCTGTTGTCATCGATTTTCACTGCACCAAATTCAAATATCTCGTTAATATGCTTCTTGCGCTTCTTGCTATAGGCAGCATTCCACTCAAGATCGAGAATTACATAACTCATTTACGGAAAGCCTTCTTCATTCTAAGTTCTTTGGAAAGAATTGTTTTTCTCATACGGATTGACTCGGGTGTTACCTCTACAAGCTCATCATCTGCGATAAACTCAAGGCACTGCTCCAGAGACATAATTGTGGGAGGAGTAAGTTTGAGAGCATCGTCAGATCCTGAAGCACGGGTATTTGTCATATGCTTACGCTTACATACATTAACTGTCATATCCTCGGACTTGGGATTTTCGCCAACGATCATACCCTCGTAAACCTCTACGCCTGCGCTGATAAAGAGTCTGCCTCTTTCCTGTGCCTGATAAAGACCGTATGCTACACTCTCGCCTGATTCGTGTGCGATAAGAGAGCCTTTGTGACGGGTGATGATCTCACCCTTCATAGGCTCGTAGGAATCGAACACACTGTTCATAATACCATTGCCGTTTGTGTCTGTAAGGAACTCGGGACGATATCCCATAAGTCCACGGGAAGGAATTCTGAACTCGATGTGTGTCATATTACTGCCGGAACGTGCGCCCATATTGATAAGCTCTGCTTTTCTTGAACCGAGTTTCTCCATAACAGGACCAACATAGTTATCGGGCACTTCGATCATCAGGTACTCAATAGGCTCGCAGGTTACACCATCGATTACCTTTGTGATAACCTGGGGACGGGAAACCTGGAATTCGTAACCCTGACGGCGCATTGTTTCGATAAGGATAGACAGATGGAGTTCACCTCTGCCTGAAACCTTGAATGTATCTGTGGAGTCGGTTTCTTCTACGCGCAGAGCAACGTTTGTTTCAATCTCGCGGAAGAGTCTGTCTCGAAGATTTCTGGATGTAACAAACTTACCCTCTCTGCCTGCAAAGGGGCTGTTGTTAACGATAAAGTTCATAGAAACAGTAGGCTCGTCTATCTTTACAAAAGGCAGGGGGTCTACTACGTCAACAGCGCAGATGGTTTCGCCGATGTTAATATCGCCGATACCGCTTACGCAGACAATATCACCCACTGTGGCTGTTTCTGTTTCTACACGGTTAAGGCCCTGGTACTGGTAAAGTTTTGCAATCTTAACCTTTTTCTGGCTGCCGTCTGCACTGCAAAGCACAGCCTGCTGACCGGATTTTACAGTGCCACGCTCAACTCTGCCGATACCGATTCTACCAACATATTCATCGTAGTCAATGTTGGAAAGGAGAAGCTGAAGTCCACCCTCTGCGTCACCCGAGGGAGCCGGTACTTCTTCGATAATCTTCTCAAAGAGGGGGCGCATATCTGTACCGGGCTCGTTATAATCAAGCATAGCATAGCCTTCACGTGCGGAAGCATACACTACGGGGAATTCAAGCTGATCATCGTCTGCACCTCTTGAGTTGCCCCAGAGGATTCTGCCCTCATCGATACCGAAAATCAGGTCTTTGAGTCCCGCTTCATCGGCAGCCAATGCTGCCTCCTCGTCTGCAAACTCCTCGCCCATAGCTGGTGCGTTGAGCTCGTGTGTGTCGTTGTCTAAAGCCTCTGCCTTTGGGGCATCAATAGAGTTAGTCTGCGTATCTTCGGCTGTGGTGCCGACAAGCTCCTCAGGAGCCATAAGGTTGATTTTTTCAGTAGCCATCGCTTACATAGTTTTAGATTGGTAACAATGAACGTGTGTACGCGGGCGGCGTACGCTCGCACGCACAAATTCACGCAAAGATAACAAATCTTTTCCTATAAACCTATTTTGCAATGATTAAAACTGCTTCCCGGCTTTTTTGAACATGGCGTAGCTGCGGAAATATTCCTTGTACGGTATGGCAGGGGTTCCCATGAGCACTTTGCCGCTTTCCTTAACGTTCCCGATCACACCGGCCTGGCCAGCCAGAGTAGTGTTGTCTGCAAGTGTGATGTGTCCGGCCACTCCCACCTGTCCGCCCATTATGCAGTGCTCTCCGATCTTT
>CALEIO010000053.1 GCA_937875885.1 uncultured Clostridia bacterium
CATACTTCTGAACAGTTGTTGCGTCCTTAACGTTAACAACACCATTAAGGTCTGCGTCACCATAGAGGTAATCAATTACTACGGGAGGCTCTGTGGGCTCTGTAGTAGAAGGCTCTGTGGGCACTTCAGGCTGCTGTGCGCCTGCAATGTAAGGTGCGATGCTAAGGTCATCTGTCTGTATACCATTGCCGTTGTTGAAGATAACCTTATTGGGATAATCGGGAATGATAGCTGTGTATGTACCATCGGCTTCTTTTGTCATTGCCATACCGGGCCAAGTAACCACTTCGCCACCGATATCATTCCATGCATAAATATTTACATTGGACCAGTTCTGGTCGTTGTTGTACTTAATCTTGTATGCGCCAACAGCAATGCCGCCCTCTGCAACCGCATATTCTGCAGTTTTAAGCTCGCATGTACCGTTATTAACAAAGAACATCATCTTTGAGAACATTGTGGAAACCTGTGCGGTGAATGTGCCGTCAGCATTCTTTGTCATTTCAACATTTGCTGTTGAAACCTGATCATCTGCACCATAGAGGTGAACTTTTACAGAAGCAGCATTCTGTGCAAGAGCAGATACATCAACTGTAACAGCTACTTTTTCGTAAAGGTCTGCAGCATCCTTGTAATCAGGGTTAGCTGCAACCTCTGCGCCTGTGTAATCTACAAGGTATGTGTAGAGGGGAAGAATTCTGTTCTTAACCATATCTGTACCGTTGATTACAGTAGCATCTGCATAAACGTCAACAAAATAGCCCTGTGCGCTGTCTGCCTTTGCCTCATATACAAGGCCTGTGTTTTCAGCATTTACTGTTGTAGAGGATGCTGTTGAGGGAACGTGAACTGTGTAAGCTGTTTTACCGTTCTCGTTATCAATATTGTAGTTATACTTGAAGTCGATGTGTGTGTGGCCATTGAACCAAACGATATTCTTGTTAGCCTCAAGGAGTTCCTTGAATCTGTAAGTCTGGGGATACTTATTCTGGTCAATAGTCATTGCTGCGCCATAGTAAGGAGTTTCCTTATCGTCGCCTGCACCATAACCTGCGAAGGGAGCGTGCTCATAGATGAACACTTTCTTGCCGTCGTTCTTATACTTGTTGAGAAGACCCTCAAGCCAGTCCATCTGAGCCTTTGAGAAGTTATCGGAAATACCGGGGTGTGCGCCGTTATTAACAAGCTCAAGAGAGAGGTAGATGTGGTGGTCGCCGTTGGGAGCTGTTACCTCATAGTAAATCTCTGACTGCATCTTATCTGTTCCTGCATTAAGACCTGTTGCAATCATAAAGCGATCCATATACATAGTGTGCTGAGCACTGGGAATAGGTTCTTTAGTATAGTCTTCGTGGTTACCTGTTACTTCGTAAACAGGACCTGTGAAGTTGGAGTTTGCAATAGTTTTAAGGTATGCATTCCACTCTTTAAGGTCACCGTAGTTTGTCTGGTCACCGCAAGTAGAGATAAATTCTGCATCTCTCTCTGCAGCTGCATTAAGAGCGCTCATAAAGTGAGACTCTGCATATTTATATCCCGCGTAGTTATCTTTGTGGAAGTGGATATCAGAAAGAGTCTGGAAGTTGTACTCTACATCAGATGCAGAATAACCAAACTGCTTTGCTTCAGGGATATCATACACTGCAGCAGCATCTGCTACTGTCTTTGCAGCAGGCTCTGTATTGCTCTTGATAGCAATAATCTTTGTTGCACCTGCGGGAATTGCTGTGAACTCTAAAAGATTTACACTCTTTCTGGCACTGTTGAGATTAACCGCAGAAATCTCTGCATATCCGTCAAGAGCCTTTGTGTCATCTGCCCAGTAAAGGTAGTATGTTCCGTAATCAGCAGAAGAGCCTGTAAGCTCAATTCTACCCTCGGCGTAACCTGCATTCAGATACTTGTAGCTGTAGTTAAGCGCAAGTGCATCTGCAGCAGAAACACCTGCAATACCAACCATAGCCACAGACAGAAGCATTGTCACAACCAGAAGAATTGACATAAGTCTTCTGAAGTTTTTTGTCTGTTTCATTATTTTTCCTCCTTACCCTGACACAGTCTGTGTGCAGAGATTATTTTACATATATAATATATCAAAAAACACCTGTTTTTTCAATTAACAAAATAGATATATTTATCACTCTGTATATGTGCAGTTTTGCTCTACATCAATTTCTTCATTCACAACATCTTCACAAGTGTTGGACATAATACTTCGCTTCTTTGCAGAAATCACAAGCAAAGCAGCACAAAGCAGAACGCCCACGCAGGAAACAACTATGCCTGCATATATACCCGGAGTTGTGAATCTGAACTCAATTTCGTGCTCTCCCTGTGAAAGCTCAAGTGCAATAAATGTATCGTGAACGGGTTTGATTTCCACCTCTTCACCGTCCACATAGGCTTTCCATCCATCGGTATAAAGCACAGAAGTATAGAACAGACCGCTTTCATCAGCCTTTACCGTTCCTTTAAGACCTCTGTCTGTCCACCTGGTAAGCTCCATTGTGTTTTTCCTGAGGATCTCCACACCCTGCTCCATAACATCCTCGTTAAGTTTTACAAGCTTATAGATGATGTTATTATTCTTGCCGTACTCTGCAGACATTTCTGCCTTAATCTTATCACCTTTTTCAAAGTGTCCGAGGGCAACAAGGTTTGTATAGTTCTGCTCAATTTTACGGGAATTGTCTTCATCGGAATTGATAATTACTGTTGCTTCCTTTATGGTGTTTGTTTTGAATATACCATAGTAATTTCCCGCTTCTTCAATCTCGTACTCAACCCACAGGGGTGTACCCTCTTTTTCATCAGAAGCTTCATCCTGTGTGGATTCGGGAGCTTTTACATCGGTAATGTTATAGTTGTAGAAATGAGGCATACTGTCTTTAGCCACAAGTTTATCCTCAAATTCTACATGCACCTCTGACAGGGGATCAACTTCTGTCAGCACATCTGCATCAAGACCTGTAACCCTGCTGAACCACTGATTCTGCACAGCACCGGGGAATGTCCAGCCTTCGGTCTTTGTGTAATCCTCAAGAAGCTCTGTGCTTGTCATAAAGCCCATAGGAACATAATATTTATTCTCGTACACAGCGCACTCATCAGCAGTTGCTATAAGATTCATACTCTCTGCATCATAGAGAGGCTGATCTTCGCGGGAAATCAGATATCTGATATTAAGTAAAAGATTTTCTACGGGAGTGCCCTCAATATATGCATAGCGGTTATTTCCCTTTGATGCTGCAAGACCTAAATCTTTGAGCACATCTGCATAGGAGCTGTCAACCATAGAGTTGAAAGTGCTGATTCCGTAAAATGAATACAATGCACCGTCATTGAGAGTATATGTATCAGTGAACTCTGTGCGGAAAATCTCATCTTTTTCCTTTGCACCAATAACCTCCAGAAGTTCAGAAACAGCTTCGGAGTTTTTGGGGTAATCATCAAGAGCAGATCTGCCTACTGTGCGCACAGCAAAGTTTGCGCTGAGACCCATCTCACCTATAACAAAAAGGCACAGAATAATTGTAAGTACCTTGTATGTAATTTTTCTCTTTCTGTAAAGAATAAAGCCCAAAAGGATAACTACTGCACCTGCAAAGGTAATTGCAACAGAAAGCTTCTTCTGAAACACAAATGCCGCTGCAAGATAAACACCCAGCAAACCACAGGATGCAATGAATGTTTTCTTTCCGAAACTATCAATAAGAGTAAAGGCTCTGTAAGCCATCACAATCACAGCAAAGGAGAAAATAAAGCTCCAGCGATAATAAACCATTGCGGGAGTATTCATTCCGTGCCAGATATAGTTAAGCTGATTTACAACAAAACTCAAAAGGAAGAACACACAAAGGCTTCCGCTTACAATCTTCTCTTTGAGACTTATCTTCTTTGTAACGAAATAGAAAGGAATCAGCACAAGTGCAAGTACACCGCATGCAATATTGGGCAGACCCTTGTCCATTGTAATGGGTCTTGTGTATGCCAACATATTCGTTGCAGTTCTTGCAATTGCAAGTAAAGTGTTAATAATATTGTTGTCTGCATATCCGTAGCCGTAGTTGATGGTATATTCCAGAGGGAATCCGCTTGTATCGGCAGAAGAATCGGATGCATTAAGGCAAAGGAACGCAGGTACGGTTACCGCTGCAGTAATCATCAAAGCAACTGCTGTGCAACCCAGCATTTTGCCTGCATTTTTGATGCTTTCTTTCAGATTCACAAAGCTTACGATAGTGTAGCAGACAGAAACAATAAACACAAACAAGCACACCATATATCCAATATAAAAACTGAACATTACGGAAAGTGCCAGAGATATAATGTAAAGTCCGAATCTCTTGTTTTTCAGAACATCAATAACGCCTGCAATCACTAAAGGCAACATAGCAAATGCATCTAGCCACATCATATTCCAGTAATATCCCAGCACAAATGCACACAGGGCATACATCACCGAGAATACGGAAATTGACAGGTCATTTCTGCCAAACACCTTGCGCAGGAAAACGGCAAAGAACATACCCGCACAGCCGATTCTGAACAATACAGTAAAGGCAAGAAATGCCTGCAGCCAGGGTGTTCCTGTGGGAACAAAAGCCGAAAGCATATACAAGGGGCTGGCAAGGTAATTTGCAATTACTCCCACAAAACTAGAGCCGCCACCTGTATTCCAGGAATACATAATCGACTGTCCTTCCTTGAGCATCTGCTGATACTCCAAAAGAAAAGGATAGTACTGATGCCATGCGTCTGAAACCAGAATCATTTTGTTTCCAAAGGGAAAGAACTCTCTTAAAACAAAAGTAATTCCCATCAGTACAGCAGGAATCAAAAAGGCCAGAAGCACATAAAGATTGTTGCTGAAAAATCCGCGCAAACCTTTGTTGCAGGATTTTCTGTTAACACACAAACTCATCTTTTTCCTCCTATTTCCGTACTCTTCATAAGAGCACAATATTTCATTATACATTATATCTGAGCACAACATAAAAGTCAAAGAAATATATCATAATATATCAATGTTTATATTGAACTTGATACACAAAATGGTATAATAATATCAACCGCAATAATTGCTTGATATCCTAAAAAAACACAAGGAGAATAAATATGAAAAAAACCATACTGCGTGACTATGCAAAACTTCTTGCCCGCAAGGGTGTAAATGTACAGAAAGGCCAGGAGGTAATCATCGTTGCCGAGCTTGACCAGCCTGACTTTGTCAGAATACTTGCCGAGGAATGCTACCGTGCAGGTGCAGGCAAGGTAACTGTTGAATGGAATTATCAGCCCTTAAGAAAGCTCGACGTAAGATACCAGAAAGAAAAGACCCTTTCAAAGGTAGAAAACTGGGAGATTGAGAAAATCAAGCACAGAGTAGAAACTCTTCCTGCCATCATCTACCTCGAAAGTGAAGATCCCGATGGCCTTAAAGGCATCAACCAGAAGAAGATGGCAAAATGCCTTGGCATCCGCCGAGGTGTTTTCAAGCCTTACAGAGATGAAATGGACAATAAGTATCAGTGGTGCATTGCCGCTGTTGCAGGCAAAGCCTGGGCAAAAAAGGTATTCCCCAACGAGCGTACTTCTGTAGCAACCGAAAAGCTCTGGGAGGCTATTCTTTACACTTCAAGAGCACAGGGTGACGGCATCAGAAACTGGGAAGAGCACAACGCTGACCTTAAAAACAGATATGAATACCTCAACTCTCTGGAAATCACAGAGCTCCACTACACAAGCGCTAACGGCACAGACCTGACTGTAGGTCTGCTTCCTCAGGGCAGATTTATGGGCGGCAGCGACCTTCTTCTGGGCAGTGATGTTGAATACAACGCAAACATTCCCTCCGAGGAAGTGTTCACCTCCCCCGACCGCAATCGTGCAGAGGGTGTTGTCTATGCTTCAATGCCCCTCTCCTATCAGGGTGCTCTGATTGAAAACTTTTACTTTGTAATCAAGGATGGCAAAATCACAGAAGCTCATGCAGAAAAGGGCGAAGAGCTCCTCAACTCTATTCTGGACACAGACGAGGGTGCGCGCTACCTTGGCGAATGTGCTCTTGTACCCTACGACTCTCCCATCCGCAACAGCGGAATCCTTTTTTACAACACTCTTTTTGATGAAAATGCAGCTTGCCACCTGGCATTCGGCGAGGGATTCAGCTCCTGTGTGAAGGATTACGAAAAATACACTCTGGACGAAATCAGAGAAATGGGCATCAACAACAGCATTGTTCACGTAGATTTTATGATTGGCACTGCTGACCTGTCCATTACAGCAAAAACAGCATCTGGCAAAGAAATCGCCATTTTCAAAGATGGCAACTGGGCATTTTAATCTGCACTCTTTCAGCGGAGGATTCTTATGAAAAAACTTAAATCCTTAATCTGCATAATTCTTGCAGCAACGATTATGCTCCCGGGATGTTTTGCAACATCTGCAGCAGATCCCCAGGTGCAAAAAATCAATTTTGCCGTACTGGGTGACTCCATCGCATCCGGCTACGGACTCAAGCAGACTCTTGATTGCTACGCTGCTCTTATTGCAAAAGAAAATTCCTACCACCTTACAAATGACGCTGTGCCCGGACACACCACAGAAAATCTCCTGTGGGTAATCTGTCAAAGTGAAAATGCAAAAAACAGCATCAGAAATGCTGACGTTATCTCTATATCCATCAGCGGCAATGACTTTTTGAATATGATTGGTAAAGCCGACACATCCACTTTGCTGGATATTATGCTAAACGGAGCAAATGCCAAGGTAGCTGTTGAGCTTAAAGAAAAGCTCGAATACAACCTGAATGCTGTATGCACCGAGTTACGTCTGCTGAATGAAGATGCTCCCATTATTTTCCAGACACAGTACAACTCCCTTTATGCTCACAAGGACTACAGCGCCTACGCTTCCCTGGCAGAAAAGTTTGTGCCCATACTCAACGGCACTCTGGAGTCACTCACAGACAAATTCCGTGGTATTTTTATCGCAGACGTTTACTCTGCATTCGACAACTACTACAAAACCACAGGCAACTACGATATCATCCAGGCAGACGGAATTCACCCCTCCGAGTCAGGTCACCGGCTTATTGCTCAGGTAATTCTTGAGAAAATAACCCAGCTGGAAGATATGGGACTTATCCCCAAGGCTGCAAGTCTTTATTACCTTCTCGGTGATGCAGACGGCAACGGAAGAATCAGCGTTGCCGATGCAACCATTATCCAGAAGATTCTTGCAGGTTTTCTGTCCTTTGCAGGGGATATCGCAACCCTCTGCCTTGATGCCGACGAAAACGGCGACGTAAACATCAAGGATGCCACATCCATTCAAAAACATCTAGTAGAGCTTGAAGCTAATCCCAACATCGGCAACTATCTGCCTTTCTATGATTATTGATGCATAACAAAAAGCACCGTCAACCAAACGTGACGGTGCTTTATTTTTTGTGTTATACAATTTGCTTCCCTTAAAGCAGCAGAAGCATCAAAGGCATTGTGGCAATACTTGTTATTGTACCGAGCAATACACAGCCGGAGGCTTCCTCCTGACCCTGTCCGCCTATCTCTGCAAAGTTCAGCACATTGCTTGCTACGGGACAGCAGAAGAGCACAAAACTCAGTTGCTTCAAGAACAAATCAACGGGCAGAAAATAAACCGCACCGAAAACCACAAGAGGAATAATCATCTGCTTTGCCACCACAGCTACATACTGCACAGGCTTTAAGAATACTTTGCTAAAACTTGTGGATGCAAGTCGCATACCGAGGATTGTCATACAAAGGGGTGTTGAGATTTTTCCGCCCAAAGACGCTGCTTCTGCAAAAATTCCCGGAAGTTTCAATGAAAAAATAAACATCACAAAACTTACCGCAAAAGAAACAGTAGCAGGATTCACCAAAAGCTGTCTGAGTGTAATATATCGCTTATCACGGGTTACAATATAAAGCACCATAGTCCAGCACAGAAGATTCATTGCAAGGGTAAACATAAGGCACAAAGCCGCTGCATCGCTACGCTGCGGAAAAAGTCGCTCTACTACGGGAATGCCAAAGAATCCGCAGTTACCCAGTACCATTGCAATATTAACAATTCTGAACCTTACATTCTCCACGCTTCTTTTTCTGAAGATAAAATAAAACAACAGCAAAAAGCCCGCCTGGCTTATGAATGCTATAAGAAAAAACAAACCCAGATTCACAAGCAACTCACCTGAATAATCCGCTTTATCAAAAGAATAAAAGGTAAGGCAGGGCTGGCAGACATACAAAAGCATCTTTGCAAAAGCAGGAATCACCTTTGAATCCACAAGCTTTGACTTTACCATAAGGAATCCGGGCACCGCATACAACAGCAGAAGTGCCACAGAAGAAACTGTAGTTGTAAATATCACTTTAATCACCGTTAGTTATTGTAGCACAAAAACCTTGCAGAAACAATAAAAAAGGGAGTGTAATTTCAGGAAAAACGTGATATAATTAATGTTATAAAAATTTTTCAGGATTTTTCAACCGCCTGCTTCACCTCCCGTTCCAAAGTGGGCTTGACAGACTTTCCTTCCTATGTTATACTATATACAACTAAAGATTTATAGTATAGGAAGGTGTACTATGGCAGTAAGTTATAAAAAGCTCTGGAAGCTTCTAATCGAAAAGGATATGAAGAAAACCGACTTGCGTATCAAAGCCGGCATCTCAACCGGTGCTCTCGCAAAGCTCGGCAAGAACGAGAACGTTAATACCGAAATTCTCGCCAAAATATGCAAAGTTCTCGAATGCGGCGTTGACGATGTAATGGAATTCATTCCGGAAGATAAGGAGTAATAGATATGATTATCGCAATCATTATTCTAAGTATCCTGCTAGCTGGCGCAGTCGCCTTTATTTTTTGGCTATTGCAGGTACTGAAAAATACCTATGAAATAGTTGAAAATGCTATGGATATGGCGCTTGGCAGAGGCGGTGACCAGGTGGTTATCCGAAACAAAGGTAAATTCAGCTACTTTGGCGGAAATTCCAAGGAAACGGAAAAGCGTACAAAGGTTAAGGCCCGCATTATGGCAAGTAACCTTAGGGAGCTTATGGAGGCATCGGACAATGTACTCATTATGGGGCACAGAAACAGTGATGCTGATGCAATAGGTGCGGCAATAGGTATCGCAAGTATGGCAAGCCATATTAAAAAAGAGGCAAAGGTGCTTCTTTTGACAAAGGACGATACGGTGCAGCTTCTCCTTAAAAAGATTGAGGAAAATCATTACCACGACGGTATGTTTATAGGAAAGCAGGGACTTCGTGATTTTATTACGCCTAAGACCTTGCTTGTAATATGTGATACGCATATCCCCGAATATACAGAAATGCCTGAACTTATTGATTCTATAAAGACTAAGGTAGTAATAGATCACCACAGAAGAAGCGAGAGCTTTATTGATGATGCAGATATTATTTATCATGAACCTTTTGCATCATCGACGTGTGAAATGGTGGCTGAGATTATGCAGTATTTCGGGCATCATTATGCCGTATCTACTGTTGATGCAGAGGCACTCTATTCAGGAATAGCGGTAGATACAAAGAACTTTACATTTAAAACGGGTGTGAGAACATTTGAAGCTGCCGCATATTTAAGGGCGGCAGGCGTTGATACTATCCGTGTTAAGAAGCTTTTCAGGGATTCAATAGATAACTATAAGCTTAAGGCGCAAATAGTAACAGAGGCGCAGGTATACAGTAACAATATTGCGATTTCACTCTTTTCGGGTGTTGTACCGCACCTTGTTATTGCAGAGGCTGCCGATGAAATGCTTGAAATAACAGATATCAAGGCGGCATTTGTAGTGGCACGCGGTGAAAACGGAAATGTTGTCATAAGCGGAAGGTCGCTTGGCGAGGTTAATGTTCAGGTAGTTTTAGAAAAGCTTGGCGGCGGCGGTCATATGATGGTTGCAGGTGCACAGATAGAGCAAAGCTCCGTTTTTGATGCGGGCGAAATGCTCAAAAAGGCAATTGACGAAATACTGTAAGGAAAGGAAGATATAATATGAAGGTTGTACTTTTGACAGATGTAAAGGGTCACGGCAAAAAGGGTGACGTGGTTGAGGCGAGTGACGGTTATGCGAGAAATTTTCTGCTTCCTAAAAAAATGGCAGAAATTGCAACGGCTGATGTGCTTAACAATATAAAAGGAAAGAATGAAGCTGCCGCTTATCATAAGCAGCAGGAGATTGAGGCAGCAAAGGAAACTGCAAAAAGTCTTGAGGGTGCAAAGGTTGTGCTCACTGGAAAAGCAGGCGAGGGCGGAAAGCTCTTTGGTAAAATTACCAATCAGAATGTAGCAGATGCGATAAAGTATCAGCTTCATCACGTTATTGACAAGCGTAAGATTGTACTTCCCGACGGTATAAAGACCATCGGTGAAAAGGATGTTGAGCTTAAGATTTACCCCGAAATTTCAGCTAAGATAAAAGTAGTTGTAAACCCCGAATAATATAGAAATACGGTGATATAAATGGATATTCCGATTGGAAGAACTATGCCATATAATCTTGAGGCAGAGGCGGCAATCCTCGGTAATATGATACTTGACGAAAAGGCGCTTGTTATGGCTATGGACAAGCTTGACGAGGAATGTTTTTACGCAACTGCAAATAAGACGATATTTATAGCGATAAGCCATCTTTTTGAAGAGGGTATCCCCGTTGATATGGTTACTCTTTCAGAAAGACTTGGCGATAAGCTTGACAGTGTGGGCGGAATTGCCTACATAACAAAAATTGCACAGAGTGTTTTTACAAAGGAAAATCTTGCACAGTATATAAAGATTGCGCAGGAGAAAAAGATGCTTCGAAACCTTATCGAGTCTGCAAGTCAGATTATGGATATGGGTATGAAGGATGAGGAAACGGCTGCCGATATTATTGATAAGAGTGAGCAGCTTATATTCAGAATATCGGAGCAGAGAGGAACTAAGGGCTTTACTCATATTGGTGAGGTTGTAAAAACTAACCTTGCAATGCTTGACGAGCTTAAAAAGCGTGGCGGTAAGGTTACGGGTATTAAAACGGGATTTACGGGGCTTGATGCCTCTACGGCAGGACTTCAGAACAGTGACCTTATAATCCTTGCGGCACGTCCCGGTGTCGGTAAAACGAGTATTGCGCAATCTATCGCGCGCGCACTCGGTCGTAAATTTGTGCGTATGAGCCTTGGTGGCGTGAAGGACGAGGCGGAAATTCGCGGACATCGTCGCACCTATATCGGGTCTATGCCTGGGCGCATTTTGTATGCGATGAAGACGGCTGGCAGTATCAATCCCGTCGTT
>CALEIO010000054.1 GCA_937875885.1 uncultured Clostridia bacterium
TCTTCACCTTCGAAAATTTGCGGCAGAATACCAACGGCTGTGATGCTGTTATCATCGCAGCCGATTTCCAGTACAGTATAATTATTTTCCTCGTTACGGTAAACGATTCGCTCAACGGTACCGCATACTTCGTAGATTTCTTTGTTACTCATCGGATATCCTTTGTTTGTAAAAATTTCTTAATTATTATAATATAAAAACTGTTCGTAAACAATATCTTATTTCGTATTCTTTTGCAAATAGTTGTTTTCTTTTGTTAATTCTGTGCTCAATTCTTCCGTTGTCATCACTTCCAGAAATTCGTACTCTTTACTGATAAGTTCAGCTATAGTGCGGCTTTCTGTTGTAGGGGAGTTGATTAGGTATATCACTCTTTGTGGGGCAATATTACTAAGCCATCTGATTTTATCTGCAAAGTTTCTCAGGTTATATTCCAGCTTTTCTGTTTCGCAGTCGTTTTGTGCAATCAACATAATTTTTTCTGATGTGTCAGGTCGGAATAATCTGAAAATGATTTGCTTTACAGATTCAATAATGCCTATTACAGAAAATACGGTTATAAGTATTCCGGGAATTATGTATGCCATATTGTCACCTCTGTATATTTTATGTGTGTTTGCTAAAAGAGTTCGTTTTTTTGAATAGAGGGAATTTTATTGCAGACAATAATACCGAGGTGAGAAAAAATGATGGATAACAACATTAACAAGAGTATTCATTGCTCAGTTCACAACTGCGCTTATAACAACAACGAACAGGGTTACTGCAAACTGGATTCTATCAGAGTAGGTACTCATGAAGCGAATCCTACAGAGAAGAAGTGTACAGATTGCGAGAGCTTTATGCTTAAAGGCTGTTCTTCCTGCTGCTAAGTGCAAAGGTGGTAACGGACGGGTTAAAGCCCGTCCGTTACTGTGTTTCTGCGGTGTTTTTTATGGTCTGTTGCAGGAAATGTTCTACAAAAATGCATCGTGAAAATCGTACAATATGCACTACCAAAAAAATAAGAAAATTCGTATTTTTTACTTGTTTTTGTATATACATTGTGGTAATATATATAAGTAATTATACTATAATGACAAAGTAGTGCGATTTTACTGCTTGTGTCACCAACTCGGATAAGGAGCAAACGATTAATTATGAAGAATGAAAATTCAAACAAGCAAGAATATTACGTTATAGACCTTTTGCATATTGTTAGAACTATCTGGAGCAGAATCTGGATTGTTATTCTGGCAGGTTTGTGTATAGGAATCCTCGGCTTTTCTTATGCCAGATTCTTTATAACTCCTACATATGCTTCTTCTGTAATGCTCTACGTTAACAATAGCTCTTTTTCATTGGGTAATTCAAACTTCAGTATTACATCTTCTGAGCTTACCGCTGCACAGAGCCTTGTTAAGACCTACACTGTTATCCTCAAGAACAGAACAACTCTGGGTATGGTAGCAGAAAAGGCAGGCGTAGAGGAAAAGTATTCTTACGAGCAGCTTTACAGAATGGTTGAAGCCAGCTCTGTAAACGATACAGAAGTTCTCAAGGTTACAATTACTTCCGAAGATCCTTACGAAGCAGCTAAAATCGTTAACTGCATTGCAGATGTTCTTCCCGACAGAATTTCTGACATTATCGAAGGCAGCTCAATGGAAGTTGTTGACTTGGGTGTAGTTGATACCCAGAAGGTTGCACCCAGCATCTCTAAATACACAGAGCTTGGTGTTATAGTTGGTGTACTTGCCGCTCTTATTGTACTGGTGATTATTGCATTGCTTGACGATACAATCCACGATGAGGAATATCTCCTCAAAGCATACGATTATCCCATTCTCGCAAAGGTTCCCAATCTTCTGGGAACATCTGAGAAACAGTATGCTTACTACTATCAGAAAAGAAAAACAGGAAATAAGGAGGGATAATTGTTATGGCTACAGGTAAAAAAAGCAAGAAGATGTCATTGTTTGACTCTACAGCTAACAAGAAAACTTTACATAAGAATCTTACATTCACAGCAACAGAGCAGTACAAACTGTTAAGAACAAATATCTCTTTTACACTCCCTGAAGACCTCAAGTGTCCCATTATCGGTGTTACAAGCTCCATGAGAGGTGAGGGTAAGAGTACAACTGCAATCAACCTGGCTTACGTTTTGGCTGAAAGCGGCAAAAAAGTACTTCTTATCGACGGCGACCTCAGAATTCCCAGTGTAGCAAAGAAGATGGGTCTTGCAAGCACCCCCGGTCTTACAGATCTGCTTATGGGTTACGAGTCTCAGCAGATGAGCTCATTCAAAACAAACATTCTTGATAACTGGTATGTTATTCCTTCAGGCGATTTACCCCCCAACCCTTCAGAACTTCTCGGTTCCAGAAGAATGGAGTCAATCCTTAAGGTTATGTCCGAGAAGTTTGACTTCATTGTTGTTGACCTTCCTCCCGTTAACGTTGTTTCTGATGCACTGGCAATTTCAAACCTTATCACAGGTATGATTGTTGTTATCAGAGAAGACTACACAGAGAAGAAAGAGCTGGAAGCATGCTTCAGACATCTGAATCTTTCCAACGTAAATGTTCTTGGTTGTGTTCTCAATGAATCAGACAGCTCAAACGGAACAAGAGGAAAATACAAGAAGTATTCCAAGTATTACCGTAAGTACTACACATCCGGTTACGGATCTGTTTACGGAACTCCAAAGCAGCAATGATAGATTTTCATAGTCATATTCTGCCTGGGGTAGATGATGGCAGCAAGGATACAAAAGAGAGCCTGGCTCTGCTCGATATGCTCTACTGTCAAGGTGTGGATGCAGTGGTGGCAACACCTCATTACAATGCAGAAAACGAAACACCTGCAGAGTTTGCAGCAAGGAGAAACGAAGCTTTTGAATCTCTTAAGTGTCTGCTGACAGAAAATCATCCCCGCATTATACTTGGTGCAGAAGTTGCATACTATGAGGGTGTAAGCAGGCTTGAAGGATTAGAAAAACTTTGTATTGAAAATACGAATATTCTTCTTTTGGAAATGCCAATGTCCAGGTGGACCGATTATGTTCTTAAAGAACTCAGGGTCCTTTCAAGTGCCAAGGGTCTTACGATCCTTCTGGCTCATATTGAAAGATATATGGCTTTTCAATCTTCTTCTGTGTGGAAAGAGTTGAGAAAACTCGGAATCCTGACACAGGTCAATGCAAGCTTTTTTAACAGATTTCTTTCACGCGGAAAAGCAGTATCAATGCTTTCAAAGGGAGAAATCAATGCAGTAGGCTCAGATTGTCACAATCTCAGCCAAAGACCTCCCGCAATGGGTGAAGCGGCTGATGTTATCAGACGTAAACTGGGAGAAAACTTTTTATTGGATTTTACCGAATATCACAATTCACTTTTATTTGATGATATCGGTTGATTATTTTGAACATTTTTGAAAGGATGATTATAAAAATGAAAAAGGTAATTGCAATTTGTATGGCACTTGTTGTGCTGATGTCTTTCAGCGTAAACACTATGGCTGCAAAATTTATCGAGAGCCCCTCCAACAACCGTGCTCCTGAAATCGTTGATTGCGAGAATGAGAGCGAAGATTGTACAGCAGAGATTACTGTTATTCCTTTCGGCGATCGTGATTCACTCACAGCTGAGCAGAAGCAGGAACTCCAGGATGCATACGATAAGATCCTCAATGCAGATGATCTTACAGATATGTTCTCCGGCCTTGAGAATGTTGTATCTCCCGGTATGATTACAACAGACCTTTCTGTAAGCGATCTTTTCCATATGTACTATGACGATTGTGAAAATCACGGTACACACGGTAAGTTTGAGATCCAGCTTTCCACAGATACACTCAAGGGCTTCGTAGGTCTTATTCAGTACATCGACGGCGAGTGGCAGATGGTTACAGATGCAAAGGTAGAGGATGGCAAACTCAGCTTTACAACTGACAAGCTTTCAACTTTTGCTGTTGTTGTTGACCGCACAAAGGCTGAGTCCACTTCTCCTGTAACAGGCGCTCCCGTTGCACAGTACATTGCAACAGCTTCTGTTGTAGCAGTACTTTGCCTTGGCATGATTTCTGTAGTTGTACTTAAGAAAAAGGCATGAAAAACCACAAGGGTTTCAGCGACAGAAAAATAAGTAAAAGAAAAATTATCGGTGCAGTTGCCCTTGTGTTGGCAGCTGTACTGGTACTTTATGTTGCTTTGTGGCTTGTAGACAGATATGTAGACGGCAATAAGGGCGGCACTACTACTTTTCCTGTTGCGCAGAAAGTAGATGAAAAAGTCACCTTTAACGGCAAGGAGTATGTTAAGAAGAATAACATCGAAACACTTCTTGTTATGGGTCTTGATAAATTTGAGGGAAGTTTTTCCGAGGATTCTTATAACAATGACCGTCAGGCAGACTTTTTGATGCTGTTTGTTTTTGACCATTCAGCAAATACATATTCTGCTTTGCACATCAACAGAGATACAATGGCTCAGATGGATATCCTTGGTGTAAGCAATCAGAAACTCGGCACAATTACACAGCAGCTGGCTCTTGCACACACTTATGGTGATGGCAAGGACGACAGTTGCAAGAATACTGTAAATGCTGTAAGCCGAATTCTTGCTAATACCGAGATTGAACACTATCTTTCTGTAACAATGGACGCTGTTGCTGAAATTAACGATAGAGTAGGTGGCGTAGAGGTTACTGTGCTGGATGATTTTACCGGCATAGATGATACTCTTGTAAAGGGTGAAACTATCACTCTTTACGGGGATAAGGCACTTACTTATGTCCGTACACGTTACGGTATGGATGACAGTACCAATAACACCCGAATGATCAGACAGCGTCAGTACCTTGAAGCTTTGTTTGATACTGCAAAGAATGCAGCCGAAGATGACGACGACTTTATTGTAGACACAACACTTGCTATGTCAGAGTATTTTGTGTCTGACTATACCGTCAACAGGCTTCAGGATTTGCTGGAGTGTATATCCGAGTACGAATTTAGCGAGATTTATACTATAGACGGAGAGAGCATATTGGGAGAGAAGAATATTGAATTCTATCCTGATGAAGACTCAATCAATAATGCCTTGATTCAGCTTATTTATACTCCGGTAAAGTAATCAACCCATATATAAGGAGTTCAGCATATGAACAATTCTGTGAATACCCCTGTTGTTTCTGCTGCGGCAGCCACAGAGGCATCCAAAGACAATTTAATATTCGTTGCTCCTAAGCCGGTGTATTCTTTTTTTAAGAGATTGTTCGACATAATCTTCTCTTTAACTGCATTGTTAGTGCTTTTTATACCGCTTCTGATTATCGCTCTTGTTGTTTATATAGACAGCCCAGGTGCGTCTCCTATATATAAACAGTTCAGAGTTGGTAAAAACGGCAGAGAGTTCAAGTTCTACAAGTTCCGTTCTATGGTTCCCAATGCAGACAAGATGCTTGATGAGCTGATGGATAAGAACGAAATGGACGGACCTGCTTTTAAGATTAAGGATGACCCCAGAATTACCAGGGTGGGTAAGTTTATCCGTTCTGCAAGTATCGATGAGCTTCCTCAGTTATGGAATGTTCTCAAGGGTGATATGAGCCTTGTTGGTCCTCGTCCTCCTCTTCCCAGAGAAGTCAAGGAGTATAACGAATTCCAGATGCAGCGCCTTATGGTAACACCCGGCATCACTTGCTACTGGCAGATTCAGCCCAAGAGAAACGATCTTACTTTTGATGAATGGCTGAAACTTGATCTTAAATACATAGAAGAACGTAGTTTAAAAACAGATATACTTGTACTTTTCAGAACTGTTGGCGCAGTTTTGGGTATGGAGGGCGTGTAAATGGCAGGCAAATCACATAAACCTATGCGCATTGCTATGCTTGGACATAAGAGAATCCCCTCCAGAGAAGGCGGAGTTGAAATCGTTGTTTCTGAACTTTCAACCCGTATGGTGGCTTTAGGTAATCAGGTTACCTGTTTCAGCAGAAAGGGTCATCATATAAGCGGATCTGCCTTTGATGAAGATAAAATTAAAGAATACCAGGGTGTAAGAATCAAAGAGGTTTTCACTCTGGATAAAAAGGGCCTTGCTGCCATGACATCATCATTCTTTGCGGCTGTAAAAGCTGCTTTCGGCAGATATGATGTGGTACATTTTCATGCAGAAGGTCCTTGTGCAATGTTGTGGCTTCCTAAATTATTCGGTAAGCGTTGCATAGCCACAATTCACGGACTTGACCACCAGCGTGCCAAGTGGGGAGGATTCGCCTCCTGGTATATTAAATCCGGCGAAAAATGCGCAGTCCGTAAAGCTGATGAGATTATTGTTCTCAGCGACAATGTAAAAAAATACTTTGAAGATACATATAACCGCAAAACAGTGTTTATTCCCAACGGTGTCAACAAGCCCGAACTTGTGGATGCTTTTGAGATTACAGAACGTTTTTCTGTTTCAAAGAATGACTATGTTTTGTATCTGGGACGTCTTGTTCCGGAAAAAGGTGTAAGCTATCTTATCGAAGCCTTTAAGAATATCAACACCGATAAAAAGTTAATTATTGCCGGTGGCTCATCAGATACTCAGGCTTATGAGAACGAGCTTCGTGCTCTTGCAGCTGATGATGACCGAATTATTTTCACTGGTTTTGTACAGGGCAGAATCCTTCAGGAGCTTTACAGTAATGCATATATATATGTATTGCCTTCAGACCTGGAGGGTATGCCTCTTAGCCTTCTGGAAGCTATGAGCTATTCAGGTTGTTGCCTTACTTCAGATATACCCGAGTGTGCTGAAGTAATGGGGGATAGCGGTGTTACCTTTAAGAAGAGCGAAGTTTCTGACCTTAAAGATAAACTGCAGTATTTGTGCGATAACCCTGAGGTTGTTGCAGACTATAAAGAAAATGCATCCGATTATATATGTAATAAGTATAATTGGGATGATGTTGTAAAAAGAACATTAGAGCTTTACAGATAAACTCTGATGTGCGTTGATGGGGGATTGCCATAAATGAAAGTTTTATTTATTAATAAGTTTCTTCATCCTAACGGAGGTTCAGAAACATATATTTTTCAGCTTGGTGATTACCTCAGATCCCAGGGACACGATGTAGAATATTTTGGTATGGAGCATCCTGACCGTGTTGTAGGAAACAGCGTTGATGCCTATACATCCAATATGGATTTTCACAATGGATCAAAGCTTGCAAAGCTTTTTTATCCCGTAAAGACTATATATTCTACAGAGGCAAGAAAAAAACTCAGACAGGTGCTCGATAGTTTTCAGCCAGATGTGTGTCATCTCAACAATTTCAACTACCAGCTTACACCCAGTGTTATTCTGGAAATAGACAGATGGAGAAAGAAAAACTCCAGAAAATGTAAGCTTGTGTTTACTGCTCATGATTATCAGTTGGTTTGTCCCAACCATATGTGTCACAATCCCAACACTCATGAAAATTGCGAAAAGTGCTTGTCCGGAAAATTCCTTAATTGTACCAAAGGCAAGTGTATTCACGGCTCAACTGCAAAATCCTTTATCGGTACCTGCGAAGCCACCTTCTGGAAGCTGAACGGAGTATATAAGAAAATCGATAAAATCATTTGTTGTTCAGAGTTTCTTAAGACAAAGATGGATGCAAATCCGCTTTTTGCAAAGAAAACTATAGCAATCCATAACTTTATTCAGGAAATTGAGAATAAAGAATACACAAAGAAAGATTACGTCCTGTATTTCGGACGTTTTTCCCAGGAAAAGGGTATCAAAACTCTTATTGATGTTTGCAAGTCATTGCCTGAAATCAAGTTTATTTTTGCAGGTTCAGGCCCTTTGGAAGATGAACTTTCAAACATCCCCAATATAGAAAACATCGGCTTCCAGAGTGGTGAAGCCTTAAGAAAATATATAGCTGAAGCTCGTTTTACCATATATCCTTCAGAGTGGTACGAAAACTGTCCCTTCTCTGTTATGGAAAGCCAGCTTTACGGTACACCTGTATTGGGTGCTGATATTGGCGGAATTCCCGAGCTTATCACAAAAGACAAAACAGGAGATTTCTTCAAGTCCGGAGATGCTGATGAGCTTCGCAGCAAAATCAAGTCTTTATATTATGATGAAGAGTTGCTTCGCACCTGCACAGAAGGTTGCAAATCACTTTCATTTGAAACTATAGAAACTTATTGCAACAAGATTATGGAATTTTACGCCTGATAAAATAAGTAAAATAATAAATATATATGTATGGAAAGAGGATAAAAATGGCTAAAAAACTCAACGGTACAGTTATAGTTACATACAGATGTAACGCTAAATGTACAATGTGTAACAGATATAAAGTGCCCTCAAAACCCGAAGAGGAAATTTCAATTGAAACAATCAAGAAACTGCCCGAGATGTATTTTACTAACATTACAGGTGGTGAGCCTTTTATCCGCGAGGATCTTAAAGACATAGTTAGAGAGCTTTACAAGAAAAGTGAGCGTATTGTAATTTCTACAAATGGCTTCTTTACTGACAGAATCGTTGATCTGTGCAAGGAATTTCCCCAGATTGGAATCAGAATTTCCATCGAGGGTCTGGAGCAGACAAACAACGACATCAGAGGTCTTGAAGATGGATATCGCAAGGGCTACACAACTCTGAAAACTCTTGTGGAAATGGGTATGAAAGATGTTGGTTTCGGTATGACAGTACAGGACAAGAATGCTCCTGACCTGTGTGCTCTCTACGATATTTCTGACGAAATGAATATGGAGTTTGCCACTGCATCTCTCCACAACAGTTTCTATTTTGTAGAGTCCAACAACATTATCCACGACAGAATGATGGTTGCACAGAATTTTGAGAATCTTATCAATAAGCTTCTTCAGTCAAACAGCCCCAAAAAGTGGTTCAGAGCTTATTTTAACCACGGCCTTATCAACTACATCTTCTCTCAGAAGAGACTGCTTCCCTGTGATATGAGCTTCGATACCTTCTTTATCGACCCTTACGGTGATGTAATGCCCTGTAACGGTACAAAGGAAAAAGAGGTAATGGGTAACCTTAACAACCAGACCTGGGATGAGCTCTGGAACAGCGAAGAAGCAGAAAATGTACGTAAAAAAGTTCGTTGTTGTGACAGAAACTGCTGGATGATCGGCTCTGTTTCACCTGCAATGCACAAGTATATCCACAAACCTCTTCTGTGGGTGCTCAAGCATAAATTCCTTTTCTTCTTCAAGAAAAAGAAGTACAGTATGTTCGAAAATAAGATTGTGCGCGATTTCCGCGATGGCAAGGTATCCAAGGAAGAGTTGGACAGATGCTCAACCTGCGAGAATTGTGCAGCAAAATAAGCAGTATATTATATTGTATTGAGAGGGTATAAAATGTTCAAAAATTTTATCCGAAACCTGGTACTGAAAGAAAAAGCAAATAATGAAAATTTTCTTAAATTCTTAAGAAAAAAAGGTGTTCAGATCGGCGAAAATGTTCGTTTTTATTCACCCTCAACTGCTCTGGTTGATGTTTCTTGCCCTTGGCTTATTTCTATCGGTAACGATGTAATAATTGCTCACGGAGTAATCATTATTACTCATGACTTTTCCTATGTTATTCCCAGCAGATGCGATGTCAAAAGAGGTAGTCTTGTTGGAGGACAGGCTCCTGTTAAGATTGGCAACAATGTTTTCATCGGTATAAATGCTATGATAACAAAGGGAGTAACTGTCGGAGATAATGTTATCATCGGTGCAGGCAGTGTTGTTACCAAGGACTGCGAACCTAACAGCGTATATGCAGGATCACCCGCAAAGAGAATTATGTCTTTGGAAGATTTCTATAAAAAGCGTGCAGAAAAGAGCTTTGAAGAAGCAAAGGTATTGGCTCTCCATTACAGAGAACGTTTTGGCAAAAAACCTCCTGTAGAAGTTTTCTATGAGTATTTCCAGCTTTTCTATACATCAGAGCAGGCAAAGGCAATTCCCAAAATGCACTATCAGATGGTAGTAGGTAACCATTACGATGATGTTGTAGCTTATATGGATGCTAATCCTCCTATGTTCAACGGCTACGAAGAATTTTTGAACGAGTGTTATAAATAAATTATGGTTATATTATCTAACTGTATGACTGAGAAGGTAGATGAGGGGTGTCTTAAAGCGGCAAACAGCCTTATAAAAAGGCTCAAAACCTCTTGTGCCGATTCTCAGCTTATTACATACGAACGAGAGTCAGAGTTATCTGATGTTCATATGAATATCAATAAACTTATGATTAATACAAAGCTTTTCTCCCTGATTCGAAAAAAACGTGGTGATTTGCTGTATTTTCCTTTTCCTGCAAGGCAGAATTTTACCGCTATACGTATGTTTGTTCTTTCCTTGTTTGCAGGCAAGGGTGTTCGCACAATTCTCACTCTTAACCGTCCCTATAATTTTATAGGAAAGATTTTTCTTAAGATGAGCAGGGCAGAGATTATAGTTTTCTCTGCGCAAGCAGCAGAAACTTACAGCAGACTTGTGGGCAAAAAGCGTGTAACCTATCTCAAGACCGGTGTTGACACAAACAAATTTGTCCCTGTGTCCGAAGAGGAGAAGGCGGCTCTCAAAAAAAAGTACGGATTTAACTCCGATGTCCCCGTGATTCTTCACGTGGGTCACATCAAAGAGGGCAGAAATGTTGCTCAGATGATGAAGCTTTCTCAGGAATATCAGATTATTCTTGTAGGCAGTACATTCACAAAAAACGAGCAGGATACAGCTGTGCGCGAACAAATGCAGAGCTGTGAAAATATCAGGATTATCGATGAATATTTGAGTGATATTCAGGAGATATATCAGCTTTCCAATGTATATTTCTTCCCTGTTGTGAAGACAGGTAATTGCATTGACGTGCCCCTTTCCTGTATGGAGGCCGCTGCGTGCAATCTCCCTGTCGTGACTACCGAATATGGAGAAATGAGAGAGTTCAAAGGCAAAGATGGTTTCTTTTTTATAGAAAACTTTGAGCCTGATACTCTGAATTCTTTGGTTTTGGAAGCAGTTTCTTCAAAAGCTGATACCAGAAGCAGTGTTATGGAATACGATTGGAACAATGCTGTAGAGGCACTTAGCAGATAAAATTTACCGAAAGGACTCTTTGCTTATGAATATTTTGTATATTGCATATTCTTGTTTGCCCGAAAAAGGCAGCGAAGAGAAAATCGGTTGGGCAGTGCCCCTTGAAAGTGCCAAGCATAACAATGTTTTTGTTATAACTAAAATTGAACATAAAGAAAAAATTGAAAGCTATGTGAAAGAGCATAACATCAACAATATTAAGTTCTACTATGTTGATATAAATTCTCTGTATAAGAAAGTA
>CALEIO010000055.1 GCA_937875885.1 uncultured Clostridia bacterium
GTGTGATTTCATTATAAACTTTGAAGGCGCTATCCCCGGTGCTAGTGCCGTAGAATGCGGAAATTATAGCGAACAAAATCTTGATATGGCAAAGTTCGGCGTTAACAGAAGCTTAGCCGAGAAAATGGGAATAAGAAGCATTGAGGGAATGATGGAGTCAAACTGACCGCCAACCTCTTCAGGTGTCATAAATATACGACCAAAGCCACCCAGGAAATAGCAACCACCTGCAACAATTACTGCAAATGCTGTGGAAACAACAGTACCTGTTTTGATGGATTTCTCACTCTTGATTGAGTAGAACTTGGAAATCATCTGAGGAAGACCCCAAGTACCCAGAGAAGTGAGAAGCACTACACCTAGCAGAGCCACAGGGTCAGGACCAAAGAAGGATGTGAATCCTCCCTGGGAAACTGTGTCTGTAGTAACCTTTGAGAGAAGCTCAACAGAAGAAGCAAGTCCTCCGTTGACATTGAGTGCTGCAAAAACCACAACAACAATACCCAGAAGCATTACAATACCCTGAATAAAGCTGTTGAGTGCTGTGCCCACATAACCGGAAAGCACAACGTACATTGCAGTAACAAGTGCCATAACCACAACGCAGGTCCAGTAAGGAATGCTGAATGCCATCTCAAACAAACGGGAAAGTCCGTTGTACAGAGAGGCTGTGTACGGAATCATAAATATAAACACTATAACAGCAGCCGCAAGCTTCAGAGATTTGGAAAGATATCTTTTCTCAAAGAAGTCAGGCATCGTTGAACTGTTCAGATGCTGAGTCATAACTCTGGTTCTTCTGCCAAGCACCTTCCAGGCAAGGTAAGAACCGATAAATGCATTTCCCAGACCTATCCAGGTGGAAGCAAGTCCGAAATTCCAACCGAACTGACCTGCATAACCAACAAAGATAACTGCAGAGAAATAGGATGTTCCGAAAGAAAAGGCGGTAAGCCAAGGTCCTACAGAGCGCCCACCCAGAACAAATCCGTTAACGTCTGTTGCTTTTTTGCGACAATAAATTCCAACTCCGATTGTCACAACCAAAAACAAGACAATGAACAAAATCTTGACAAACATTTTTCACTTTGATATCCAATCCCGGATGCGGATTTTGTGATATCAAACACTCCTCCTTTTAGCATAATAAACCTAATTAACTTATTATAACAAAGGAGACAGCATTTTACAAGTTTTTTCTTATACTTTTATGCTAAAAATTGCAGTAATTATTCATAATATGTAATTTATGCCAGACACCGCTTCAAATATGCTAAAACAGTTGACAATCGCAGGTGCACTGCTGTATAATTAACCACAGTAATGCTTGAGAAGGAGGAAACTGAAAATGTATATAAATTACGAAAAAACACATATGATGATGTGCAGATCCGCCTTCAAAAGTCATTGTTGATTTCCAAAGGGAAACCATGAATTTTGAGGGCAGATACCCGTTGGGGTAACTGCCCTTTTATACATCAAGGAGGTAACATTATGAGTTACAAAAACATCGATACCACCTGTGTACAGGGTGGCTACACTCCCGGCAACGGTGAGCCCAGACAGATTCCCATTGTTCAGAGCACAACTTTCAAATATGCTACATCTGAAGATATGGGTAAGCTCTTCGACTTAGAAGCAGAGGGCTATTTCTACACCCGTCTGCAGAACCCCACAAACGATTACGTTGCAAAGAAAATCTGCGAGCTTGAAGGCGGTACAGCAGCAATGCTCACTTCCTCCGGTCAGGCAGCAAGCTTCTTCAGCATATTCAACATTGCAGGAGCAGGCGACCACATCGTAGCTTCCAGCGCAATTTACGGCGGCACATACAACCTCTTCGCTGTTACAATGAAGCGTATGGGCATTGACTTTACATTTGTTGCTCCCGATGCTTCCGACGAAGAAATTCAGGCTGCTTTCAAAGAGAACACAAAGGCAATGTTTGGCGAAACAATTGCAAACCCCGCTCTGGTTGTACTTGACATTGAGCGCTTTGCAAACATTGCTCACAAAAACGGTGTTCCCCTCATCATTGACAACACATTCGCAACTCCCGTTACATGCCGACCCTTTGAGTGGGGTGCAGATATTGTAATCCACTCCACCACAAAGTACATTGATGGTCACGGTGCTTCCGTAGGCGGTTGCATTGTTGATTCCGGTAAATTTGATTGGACAAAGTATCCTGATCGTTTTCCCGGTCTTTGTACTCCCGATGAAAGCTATCACGGTGTAACCTATACAGAAAGATTTGGTCTTGAGGGTGCATATATTACAAAGGCAACAGCACAGCTTATGAGAGATTTCGGCTCTATCCAGTCCCCGCAGAATGCGTATCTCGTAGGTCTTGGCCTTGAAAGCCTTGAGCTCAGAATGAAGCGTCATTGCGAAAACGCTCAGGCGGTTGCAGAGTATGTAAAAAATCACGAAAAAATTGAGTGGGTACGTTATTGCGGACTCCCCGAGGATAAATATTACGAGCTTGGACGCAAGTATCTTCCAAACGGCTCCTGCGGTGTTATTTCCTTTGGTGTAAAGGGTGGCAGAAAAGCTGCGGAAACATTTATGAAAAACTTAAAGCTCGCATCAATTGAAACACACGTTGCTGATTCAAAGACGTGCTGCCTGCATCCGGCAAGTGCAACACACCGTCAGATGAATGATGATGAACTCCGTGCGGCAGGTGTTTCGCCTGACCTCATCCGTTTTTCATGCGGTATAGAGGATAAAGAAGATATTATTGCAGATATTAAGCAGGCACTTGAAAGCATGTGATAGCCCAGCCCGATATGGTTTAAAAACAGAAATTTCGTATAATACTGCAGAAAATTCTGCAAAT
>CALEIO010000056.1 GCA_937875885.1 uncultured Clostridia bacterium
CGATCTCTCTTGACCTCCGGGAACTCGGGGAGCGAGTCCTGGATACGGTCAAACCACGCGTCGTCAATGACCACGGGCATTACGTTCGGGTCGGGGAAGTAGCGGTAGTCACCCGCGGTCTCCTTGGTTCTCATAGCGTAGCTCTTGCCCTTGATATCGTCCCAACGTCTTGTCTCCTGAACCAGAACCTCTGTGCCGTTTTCGATAGCGTCGATGTGTCTTGCGGTCTCGTACTCGATAGCGCGCTTGATAGCCTCGATGGAGTTCATATTCTTGATTTCTGTTCTTGTGCCCAGGGTGGTATCCCCTTGTTTTCTTATAGACACATTCACGTCACATCGCATAGAGCCCTCCTGCATTCTGCAGTCGGAAATTCCTATATAGCGCATAAGCACGCGCAAAAATTCCACGTATTCCTTTGCCTCTTCCACTGAAGAAATATCAGGTTCACTTACAATCTCAATCAGCGGCACCCCACAGCGGTTATAATCCACCAGACAAGCATCATCTGTGTGAATAAGTTTGCCTGCATCTTCTTCTATCTGGATCCTGGTTATACGGATTCTTTTTTCGGAAGAAAGTTCAAGATATCCATCCTCGCACAAAGGCTTCTGAAGCTGTGTTATCTGGTAAGCTTTTGGCAGGTCCGGGTATGAATAGTTTTTTCTCTCCATTACAGAAACAGGATTTATTCTGCAATTAAGTGCAATACCCGCCATAACACCAAAGCGCACAGCCTCCTGATTGATAGCAGGAAGTGTACCGGGATGTCCCAGACAAACAGGACAGCAGAGAGTGTTAGGCTCTGCACCGAAAGCAGTACTGCAACCGCAGAAAAGTTTGGTCTTTGTACTGAGCTCAATATGCGTTTCAAGACCTGCTACAAGTTCATAGCTCACAGAACACACCCCCAGTCCGTTGTACGGAGAAAGTCTGTCTCCTGCTGAAATTTATATGCAAAATTAAGTATGGTTTTTTCATCAAATTTTCTGCCCATAATCTGCAGTCCCACAGGAAGATTATGATGGGAATATCCGCAACAAACCGACACCGCAGGGATTCCTGTGATGTTAGCAGGTACAGTACAAACATCTGCCATATAAGACTCTACGGGGCTGAGCTTTGTGCCTGTTCTGAAAGCTGTTGTGGGAGATGTGGGAGAAATAATTGCATCGCATTTTTCAAAAGCTTTCTCAAAAGCTTCACACAAACCTTGTCGCAAAGATTGCGCTTTTTTGTAATAAGCATCGTAGTAACCCTGTGACAGCACATAGGTGCCCATAAGGATTCTGCGCTTCACTTCTTCTCCGAAACCCTCACTGCGACTTTTCACCATCATTTCGTGCACAGAATCAAAGTTTTCTACTGTGCGGTGACCGTATCGTATGCCATCGTATCTTGCAAGGTTTGAAGATGCTTCTGCACAAGCAAGAATATAGTAAGAGGGCAATGCATAATAAATTTCGGGAATATGGAGTGTCACAACATTGACACCCATAGATTCAAATATTTTTACAGCCTTATCTATTGCAGTTTTCACTTCAGGAGCAATCCCCTCCATAAGCTCGGTCACCACGCCTATGGTTTTCCCCTTAACGCTATCATCAAGGGAATCGTAAGTTTTGGTTTTATACACCTTGTTGCAGGTACTGTCAAGAGGGTCTGCACCTGATATAGCATCAAAAACAACAGCTGCATCTTCCACCATCTGTGCCATAGGGCCAATCTGGTCAAGACTTGATGCAAAGGCAACAAGTCCGTTTCGGGAAACTGCACCATAGGTAGGTTTAAGACCTATCACAGAGCAGAATGATGCAGGCTGACGTACAGAGCCACCTGTGTCGCTTCCCAATGAATAAACAGCCAGATTGCCTGCCACCGCACCGGCACTGCCACCTGATGAGCCACCTGTGCTTCTTGTAACATCAAAGGGATTGTGAGCAGCTCCGAAACAGGAAGTTTCGCAGGAGCTTCCCATTGCAAATTCGTCCATATTGGTTTTGCCCAGAAGCACAGCCCCCTGGGCCTTGAGTCTGCTCCAGACTGTAGCATCATACATAGGCTTGTAGCCTTTGAGCATATTGGAGCAACAAGTGGTTTCAATATCCCTTGTGGAAATATTATCCTTGAGCGCCATAGGAATGCCTGTAAGCAAACTATAGCCCTCACCTTTCTTAAAAGCTTCATCTGCTCTGTCTGCTGCAGACAAAGCCTCTTCTCTTGTTATGTTCACATAAGCATTCAGCGCCGCATTGTCACGCTGTATTGAATCGAGATATTTCTCCGCAAGCTCTTTTGCACAGATTTCTCTTTTTAGAAGCAGGTTATGAATATAGTCTATTCTTCCCATATTCAACCTCTCTTTCTGACAACAAAAAACTCGTCTGTTGTAAGTGCGGAATTCTCCAGCACCTGTTTTCTGTCGTAAGAAACCTCAACGGTGTCCTCTCGCACAGGGCAGAAATTCTCTGCAGATTCACTATCTTTAAGCGTACTGCAGGGGGCATTTCTGACCACATCTGCAAACTCTATCATCTGCTGCAAATCAGAGCTGAACAAAGCATACTCCTCCTCAGTAACGCAGAGCTTTGAAAGTAATGCAAGATTATCAAATTCTTCTTTTGTTATCATACTATCCTCCACGTTCATCAGATATTTTCTGCAAAGCACAAAAAACTATTCCACAGATTTAAGGCTTTCAATCATATCTATCTTCTTGATTCTGAAGGGCATTGCAATATTGACAACTGCCGCAAACACAAAGGTAATCAGGGCAGAGAGTACAAACACCATATAGTGAATTTCTCTGCCAAACATAAGCATATCAATCTCGACTGTAGCAATAATAAAGTTAAGAAGCCACACACCCAGCACAAGTCCTGCAGACGTACCCAAAACGGTAAGCAGGAGATTTTCTCTGTAAATATAGGCAGATGTTTCTGTGCTTCTGAATCCCAAAACTTTCAAAGTAGAAATCTCTCTTTTACGCTCTGCAATATTAATATTTGTCAGGTTATAAAGCACTACAAAAGCCAAGGCTCCTGCAGAAACAAGCATAACCAGAACAACGTAATTCAAGGAGCTTATCATCTCGCTGAAAGAGGTTTCAATATCCCCCACAAAGGAAATGCCCATAACACCGGATTTATCGAGAATCTCCACGCCAAGCTCTTTGTCTGTTATCTCTGCAGAATCATCTTTTCCGCACAGAATCACATTATATTCAGGCTCTTTTTCAAAGTACTCCTTATATACCTGCGGACTCATATATACATATCCGTAAAGATAATTTTCGCAGATTCCGTCCACGTTAAGTCTTATCTTTACTCCATCATCTACTACTGCAACCTCGTCACCCACAGATACGCCAAGGCTCTTTGCGAGTTTTTCTGTAAGCACCACACCCGTGGAGCTCATCTCAATTTTCTCTGCGCTTTTTCTGTCCTGAAGATGCACAAGTTCAGAGAACTCGCTTACATCCTCAGGCACACAGAGGTAGGTATCGTCGTAAAAAGCAATATAGTTTGTATTAATTGATACCAGATTCTGTCTGCACAGCACTGCAGTTTCTATTCTGTCATCAGCTGAAAGTTCAGATTTTACACTCTGAGCTGATTTCCCTGAATCCAGAGCAACAACCGCATCGTAAGTAAAGATTCTGCCAAACTGATTTCCCACCACGTCATTGATGCTTCCGTAAAGTCCGAATGCAGCCACAACCAACGCTGTACAACCTGCCACACCAAGAACTGTCATAAGAAATCTTGCTTTGTAGCGGAAAATATTGCGGATTGTCACCTTGGAGAAGAATCCCAGACGCTTCCAGATAAAATCAATGTTTTCAAGGAAAATACGCTTTCCGGGCTTGGGTGCCTTGGGTCGCAACAAAGTTGCGGGAGGTTTTTTGAGCAGGGAGTTGCAGGTAACAAATGCCACACCTGCTGTGCACAAAAGTGCAACAATGGTTGCAATGATTGATGCTACAACATTAAGCTTCAGTATAAGTTCAGGCAAAGATGTGTAAAGCATTCTGTATGCATTGAATACCACATAGGGAATCGTGAATACACCCAGCGCAACTCCCACAGCTGAACCAACAATGGTAGCACTTGCACAGTATGCAATATACTTTAACATTATAGAACTCTTTTTGTAGCCGAGAGTTGTAAATGCACCCAAATCCCCTCGTTGCTCTTCGATGAGTCTTGTCATTGTGGTAACACATACTAAAACAGCAACCAGCAAAAAGAACACAGGGAACACCTTGCCCACAGCCGTAACTCTGTCTACGTTATCCACATAGGTTTTATATCCCGGATTGTTATCTCTTGTATTGCAATACCACTCGGGCTGCGGAATTTTTTCTATTTTTTCTACTGCATCATCCAGCTTTTTCTGGGCATCAAGGAACTGTGCTTCAGCCTCTGTCTTCTTATCATTGAGTTCTTTTTGTGCATCGTTCAGTTTTTGGGGAGCTTCTTTTTCTTTATTGTTGAGTTCTGTAAGACCCGAATAATATTCAGCCCATGCAGTATCAATCTCTTTTTGGGCTGCTGACATTTCATCCGCTACCTTGCTCTCTTCTGAATCGAGCTGTGCTTTTGCCTTTTCTATTTCTGCTTTTCCAAGCTCAAGCTCTTTTTCTTTTTCCTTTATGGTGTCAATGGCCTGCATAAGCTGTGAGGCACCATCTGAAATAAAAGCATCAATTGCAGCTATCTTTTGAACAAGTGCATTCTTCTGCTCTGCCAAAGCAAGGTACTCTGCATTTTTTTCGAAATCCAAACCCTGCTGTGTGAGTTTATCTTTTAATTCATCGAGATTTTTTTCTGCATTTTCAAGCTGTGTACGTACCATTTCTCTGAAGCTTTCAGCATACAGCAAAATGCTCTCTATATTGTCCAGAGTGAGCATATCTTCATCGCCAAAGAAAGATTCCACCAACTCTGCAGAAACACCAAATGTTTCTACAGATGCAAAAATCCTGTCTTTAATTGCTTTCTTTGCCACTTCAATCTGCTTTTCTCCATCGATAATCAGTGCTTCGTTTTTCTCGATTTCCTGACGGGCAGCTTTCATAAACTTTTCTGCATCTTTTTTTGCATTCAGCAGCTGACGCTCTCCGTCGGTAATCTGTTTTTTGGCAGATTCAAGGGTAGCATGTGCTTTGCTGATTTCCTCTGCAAGTGCAACATATCCGTCGTCAATCTTTTTCTGTGCATCGGCTATTTCTTTCTGTGCCTTTGCTTTCTCTTTGTCAAAGGTCGCCTGAGCTTCGTCAACACTTGCTCTGGCTGCATCCACATATACTGCAGTAAAGTTTTCCTCACGCAGCTTTGCAGTGTCTTTTACTTTCTCCAGAATCTCATCACGAAGATTCACGTATTCATCGGAATAAGGCTCAAGTCCTCTGAGTGTGCTGAATGTAACATAAACCTCTGTATATCTTTCAACCAGGAAATTCTCACCCGGAACCATCATATAAGCAGCTACCTTGCCTGAGCCTACATTTGTAGATCCCAGTTCAAAAGAAATATACAGCGGACTGTCTGCAATACCTACGATTACATATTCTGTATTTTTAAGGCTGTCCCCCAGATTTTCTCCCTCGTTGGGAGAGAAAAAGCTTATGGTATCGCCTAAAGCATAATCGCCAAAAGCATCATTGCCCACAATTATCTCGTTATCCTTTTCGGGGAATCTGCCTTCTTTAAGCACCAAGGAATTAATTTCTTTTCCCCTGTAGGCTTCCGGTATAGCAAAAAGACGTACTACACTTCCCGTGTCACCCTTTGTGAGCACATCACAAAAGTATGATGGCATTACATCTTCCACACCATCAATTTCCGAAACAGCTTTTACATCTTTTTCGTCAAAACCCACTGTGGATATCAGACGAAAATCCATAAGATTTGTATCAGCATAAAACTTATCAACAACTGCATACATAGAGGGGGCTGTTGAGTTTATTCCCACAAGGAATCCTACTCCCAGCATTATGATGAGCATAATGGAAATAAACCTTGCTTTGGTTTTTCTGATATCTCTTAACATATTTTTCATCAGTATAGAGGACACAGGCAGTCACCTCCTTTTGTTATTTGATTTCAACTTACCATTCTATATCGTCTACACTTACGGGGTTTGCATTTATGGTATCGCTTACAATTTTTCCGCTACCCATCTTGATAACTCTGTCAGCCATAGGTGTTATTGCGGTGTTATGGGTTATGAGCACAACAGTAAGTCCGTCTTCTCTGGACTTTGCCTGCAGAAGTTTCAGAATATTTCTGCCTGTGTTGTAATCAAGTGCACCCGTAGGCTCGTCGCAAAGAAGAATTTTCGGACGCTTTGCAAGGGCTCTTGCAATGGAAACCCTCTGCTGCTCACCACCGGAAAGCTGTGCAGGGAAATTATCCATTCTGTCCTCAAGGCCCACGTTACGCAATGCTTCTGCAGCATCCATAGGCTCTTTGCAAATCTGTGTTGCAAGCTCTACATTTTCCTTTGCAGTAAGATTCTGAATCAGATTATAAAACTGAAAAACAAAACCTATCTCGTGTCTGCGGAAAATCACCAGCTCTTTTTCGGAAAGTTTGCTGATATCTCTGCCGTCAATCA